>JAJXXG010000224.1 GCA_021781255.1 Acidobacteriota bacterium | reverse complement strand
TGGGACTCGAAGCCGTACCACAGCGCTGCGGCGATCGCGGTGGAGGCGGCGAAGCGGAAGGCGACGACGGCGAGGTTGCCAGGGATGCCATAGGGGTCCATGCGCAGGTCGAACCAGCCGAAGTAGATGAAGACGGAGATGTGAACCATGTAGAGGCCGTAGCTGATGCGGCCGTAGAAGGCGACTGGGCCCCGGCGCAGCAGCACGTGGATGGGATTGCGTGCTCCTGCGGAAGCAGCGAGCGCAAGGATGGCTCCGCCGTAGCCAAAGGCCAGCGCTGTGTCAAGAAACGCGGTGCCGGCAGCGATGGTGAAAACAGCGAACCAGCCGAGGACAAACGATACAACACCGAGTGTGAGCCAGGTGCGGCGGCTGAGCGAGAGCGTGTAAAGCCCGATCGCGAGCAGACTGCCGAGGGCGAGGCCGTCGAGGTGAGTGAGGGTGTGCGTCGGAGTAATCCATCCAGGATGCGCGCGGCGAAGGAGCGGCGATGCGGCGAGTGCGCCGGCGAGCGGCAGAGCCAGCAACGCGGGGTTGCGCAACCATTTCACGATGGGCGCCCAAACGAAGTAGTACTGTTCCTCAATGGCAAGCGCCCAGGTGGGGCCCAGCGCCGGAGGGATTGCGAGCGGAAACAGGTTTTGCAGAAAAAGCAGATAGGCCCACCACGGCGCGGTACGCACGGCGTGCCAGACGCTCCCGCCAACGAACCAGGGAGCGTTGGCGTACACAAAGGCCAGGAGGAGCAGATAGACAGGCCAGATGCGCAGCGCGCGGCGCGCGTGGAAGTTGTGAAAGTAGTGTGGCCGGTCGCGGGCGATGAGCAGGTTGGAAGTGATCAGGAAGCCGCTGAGGAAGAAGAAGAGAGTGACGCCAGACCAGCCCCAGATGGCAATGGGATAAAGCCAAGTGCCCACCAGACGCGGATAGCAGTGGTAGAGGACAACGGCGAGGATCGCGAGACCACGCAGCCCGTCAAGTTCCGGCAGGTAGCTGGGCAGCCAGGTTGGGCGCTGGATGGGCAAAGTGATGTCCGGATCGGTGAGTTCTTCCAGGTGGCTGCGCTCCGCCACGGGTACGAAGAGTGTACCTTGGCGACGGAGCACGACGGGTTGTCAGCCTGCCGCCAGCTCTTTGGCGCGCTGCGTGGCTCGCATGACGGCCTTGATGAGGGTGACGCGGAGGCCACCTTCTTCGAGCTCGAGAATGCCGTCGATGGTGCAGCCGGCGGGGGTGGTGACGGCGTCTTTGAGCAGCGCGGGGTGATAGCCGGTTTCAAGCACCATTTTGGCGGCGCCGAAGACGGTTTGCGCGGCGAGCTGCGTGGCGGTGTCGCGGGGCAGACCGACCTTGACTCCTGCCTCGGCCAGCGCCTCGATGATGATGTAGATGTAAGCCGGTCCTGAAGCGGAGAGGCCGGTCACCGCATCCATGTGCTTTTCATCGACGACGACGGTGCGGCCGACGGTCTCAAAGATGCGCTGCGCCAGCTCCATCTGCTCGTCGGAGACAAAGCGCCCGCGGCAGAGGGCGGCGGCTCCGGCGCCGAGAGCGGAGGGCGTGTTGGGCATGGCGCGAATGACGGCGATGTCCATGCCCGCTGCTTCTTCAATGGCGCGTGTTTTGACCGATGCAGCGAAAGAGACGAGGGTCTTGTGCTTTGTGAGCGCGGGGCGAATCTCCTCGACCAGTTCTGGAACCTGATAGGGCTTGACGCCCAGCAGGATGAGGTCGGACTGGCTGGCGGCGGCGAGGTTGTCGGTGCTCACGTCCACGCCCCACTGCGTGCTGAGCGCGACGGCGCGCTCGGCGTGGCCCACGGTGGCGTGAATCTGGTCAGGGGCGAAAAGGTTCTGTTTGAGAAAGGCCTGCAACAGGATGCCGCCCATTTTGCCGGCGCCGAGCACGGCGACCTTTACGTTGGGCAACTGCGCGGGTACCTGTGTGGCCTCGACGGCGATCTCTGCCATGTGCTTCCTTGTCTTTGAGAGAGAGTGGTGTTCAGTTTAAGGATACTCGCTGTTGCGGAATCGAGGAACAGGGATCAGGGAACAGGGATCAGAGATCAGGCGGCGCTGGATTCACGTACCTGCGTAATTTTCTGCAAGCTTTCTGTGGAAAACTGCAAATAAAAAAGGGGGGGTAGGGGTACCCTTCCAGGGCCTCCAACTGCTAGCTGCAAGCTCCTGGCCAGGGTGGTGATTCGACGGAATCCGGTATGGAGCGGGAGCGGAGGTGTCGTTTCTAATGCTGCAATTCCATTGTGCAGGATTGAGGGGAAATTATGTGCAAGTTGGAGCGGAAGATTCTTGTGGAGTATTGAGGTTCACCGCTAGTCCCACCCTGTCGTTCGCTGGCGCGATCGACAAGGGTGGGGCAATCGCGAATTGAAGGGAGTCGATTCCCCGGTCTCAAAAGCGAGACCGGGGGCACCCGGCAGGTTGAGCTGCGTGGAATCCCAGGTCTCAAAAGCGAGACCTGGGGCACCCATTGCGTTTCGCTGGGGGAGACTTGTCGATTCCCAGGTCTCCAAGGACACCCTTCGACAAGCTCAGGGCAGGCTCTGGGGCACCCATTGTTCGTGGTGGGTGAGACCTGGGCAGCCACGGATTGTGGCTGGGAAAGGGAGAGCCGGGGTGGTGCGCCAACCGCCTGACCTCCCAAAGGTTTTTGGGAGCACCGGCCCTAATTCGGGTTCGTATTTGATGGTGCTTTCTGGCTGGCAATCCAGGCGTCGATGTGGGTGCTGAGGACGTCGAGGGGCAGGGCGCCGGAGTCGAGTACCTGGTCGTGGAAGGCGCGGATGTCGAATTTGCTGCCGAGGGCTGCCTTGGCGCGGTCGCGGAGTTCAAGGATTTTGAGCTGGCCGACTTTGTAGGCCAGGGCCTGGCTGGGCCATGCAATGTAGCGATCCACCTCGGACTGAACGCTGGTTTCGTCGATTGCGGAGTGGTCGTGGAAGAAGTCGACCATCTGCTGGCGGGTCCAGTGCTGGGAGTGGACGCCGGTATCGACGACGAGGCGGATGGCGCGCCAGATATCCGACTCCAGCCGGCCATAGTCGGAGTAGGGATCCTGGTAGAAGCCGACGTCTTTGCCGAGCCGCTCGGCGTAGAGGCCCCATCCCTCGACATATGCTCCGTAGCCCGTGTATTTGCGAAAAGCAGGCAGGCCTTCCAGCTCCTGTGCAATTGAGATCTGGAGATGGTGGCCGGGAAGGCCCTCGTGATAGGCGATCGACTCAGCGTTGTACAGGTTGCGCTCGGTGGCATTGTATGTGTCGATGAACAGGCGGCCCGGGCGGGCGCCGTCGGGAGAGCCGGCTTCGTAATACGCAGGAGCTGAGGTTTTTTCCAGGTAATCGGGAACCGGGACCACTTCAAAGCCGGCCTTGGGCAAGCGGCCGAAGAGCTGCGGCAACCTGGCCTGCATCGGCTTGAGGTAGCCGCGATAGGCATCGAGGAGAGCTTCGCGCGAGGCCGGATGCAACCTGGGATTGGTCTTGAGACTTGCCTCAAAGCTCTTGAGATATTTGAAGCCGAGCTTCTGCGCGATGGCCAGCATTTCGGCTTCGTCCTTCTTGACTTCATCGAGGCCGATCTGGTGAATCTGCGCGGCGGTCAGATCGGTGGTGGTGGTGCGACGAATGAGGAACTGGTAGTACTGTGTACCGTCGGGCAGGGCAGAGATGCCGGGCTGCTCGCGACCGGCGGGGATGTAACTGACCTGAAGGAAGCGCGCAAAACGCTGGTAGGCAGGCAGTACCTGCTTGCCGATGGCCGTCAGCATTTCATCCTTGATGCGCGCCTGCTCTTCGGCGGAGATGGAGGCGGGGAACTTCTTGAGCGGCAGAGCCAGCGGCGAGTCTTCGGGTTTCTGATTGGCCAGTTGCTGCACCTGCTCGAGGGTCTTTTCGAGCAGGTACTTTGGCGGCACGCGCTTATCGTCCACGCCGATGGACATGTTGGTGGTAACCTGCGCGAAAGCTTTGGGAATGGCATGGAGCCGGGCAATCCAGTCGTCGTAGTCCTTGACGGTGGTGAAACTGAGGCTGGCTACAAGCTGGGGATATTCTGCGTAGATGCCACCCATCTGGTTGACGGGCATCTCCCATGACTTGAACTCGGCGGCCTCTTCGTCGTCAGCGAAACGGCGCAGCAGCAGGTCGCGGCTGGTCTGTTCCTGGCCGGTGAGGCCGGTTGGATCGATGGCAGCGAGCCGCAGCATGTAGTTCTGCTCCGTGGCCAGCCAATCGTTGTAGCCCTTCACGGAGTAGTCGCTGATCTGGTCGTTGAAGCGCTTATCGCCTATTTCAGAGGCGAACTCGGGCGAGTGCTGGAGGTTACTTTCCCAGTATTGCTTGAAAAGTTCGTTGAGAGCCGCGCGGCGGTCTGCGACGGGCGGAGTGGTTATTGCCTGCGCACGCAGCAAGGGTTGAACGGATGGTAGGAGCAGGACAGCAACTGACAGGGAATGGAGCAGGAGTCTTCTCAACGGAGTGAACCTCAAGGCAAACGCGCCTATCCATCGAGTGTAGAACCCGCAAACGGCCCTGAGCGGCATTTATTGAGCCAGGATGCCCTCGTTGCCGAGGATGCGGTAGAGGGTGGAGCGGCTGATGCCGAGCTGGCGCGCGGCGCGCAGCTTGTTGCCGCGATTGAGGTCCAGCACATGGCGCACGTGATCGCGGATGACGGCGTCGAGGGCCAGATGCTCGGTTCGAGGGGCAGACAACGGATCCACGCGCCTCTCGATCTCGGCGGCAATGGGCAGGTTCTCAGCGCGGATGACGCCGTTTGCGGCGTCGGGCAGCGCAGCTTCGAGCACGCAGGCCAGTTCGCGGATATTGCCGGGCCAACTGTGCTGCAGGAGGCGCGCCAGCGCGCCCGGCTCAAGCGAGACCGGGCGCTGATGGTAACGCGCGCTGATGCGGGCAAGCAGCGCCTGGGCCAGGGGAGCGATGTCTTCTCTGCGCTGGCGCAGTGCCGGAACAGCAAAGCGCATGGCGGTGAGGCGATAGGCGAGGTCAGGCAGCAGCAGCCCCTGAGCGGCCATCTGGCGCAGCGGCGTGTGAGAAGAGGCCACCACAACGGCGCGGCCCGGCAAGCGGTCCTGCAAAGCCTTGAGCACGCCCAGCAAAAGACCCTGTCCGGGAGCTGCCAGCAGGTCCACGCGATCCAGGTAGAAGAACCCGTGGAGCATGCCGGGGTCGGCGTCGGTGGCCAGCCACTCGCGCGCGTCGCGGCGTTGAAAGCTGGAGCGCGCCAGCGCGGAGCGGCTGTGCAGATAGCGCGCAAGCGTCTCCTTGCCGGCTCCGGGCTCACCCTCAACGATGGCCACCTGCACATGCGGCGCAACCATTTCAACCTGCATCAGCAGCTTGCGCCAGGTGGCGTTGGCGCCAACAAAATGCGCGGCGGGCTGCGCTTCAACCTGGAGGAGTCTCAGGCCCGCAGCGGACGTTTGCGATTGAAATTGAGCGGCGCTTTGCATGGAGATCGACGAGCCTCGCCTTCGCGGCCCCAGATGCCAAGGCGGGCCGACAGCCACTTTATCGGCGGCGCTGCGAAAAACATGAGCGGAAGAGACGTGGGTCTCTCCCGCTGGCGCTGTGTCTGGATTTGCAGATTGCTATGCGCTGGTTTGTGGCTTGCGGAAGCGTTTCGACGGCTCGTCGGAAAAGATCTGTCCGTCGCGGATATGGACCACGCGATGCGCATAGTCGGCGATGTCCGGTTCGTGCGTGACAAGCACGATTGTGTTGCCGCCGGCGTGCAGTTGATCAAAGAGCGCCATGATCTCCAGGCCTGTTTTTGAGTCCAGGTTGCCGGTGGGCTCATCGGCCAGGATGATGGAGGGTTTGTTGACCAGCGCGCGGGCGATGGCAACGCGTTGCCGCTGACCGCCGGAGAGCTCGTTGGGTTTGTGATTCATGCGGCTCTCGAGGCCAACGCTGGTGAGAGCTTCCTTTGCGCGCTCGATGCGGGCGGCTGCGGGGGTGCCGTTGTAGATGAGAGGCAGCTCCACGTTGTGCAGGGACGAGGCGCGCGCGAGCAGGTTGAAGGTCTGGAAGACGAAGCCGATCTCCTTGTTGCGGATGCGCGCGAGCTGATCGTCGTCCAGATCGCTCACAAGCTGACCGTTGAGCCAGTAGCGTCCTTTGGACGGGGTATCGAGACAGCCGATCAAATTCATCAGCGTGGATTTGCCTGAGCCGGACGGGCCCATGATGGCGACATACTCGTTGTGCTTGATGCGCAGCGAAACGCCGCGCAGGGCCTGGACCTGCTGCTCCGAGCCCATATCGTAGGTGCGCCACAGATCCTCGACGACGATGACGTCGCTGCTGGGCGACGCCGCCTGCTGAGTATCGACTTCGGTGCTGATGCTGTCTAAAGCCATCTGGAACTCTTCCTTTGCCTTCAGCATTTTGTCTGCCGAGTCCTGTGGTGCCGATGGTTCACGTGCTCAGCTGTTTCCTTGCTTCATTCTGCGCGGGCTGCTCAGGAATTTCCAGGTGTCGGCGCAGTCGGCTTCTGGGTATCCCGCTTCAGCAGCGCGCCATCTTTGAGCGCGCGCAATGTCTTGTACGGCCCGATGACAATCTCCTGCCCCTCATTCAACCCCGAGAGCACCTCGATGTCTGTTGCTCCGGTGATGCCCGTGGTGACGGGGATGAACTTTGCGCGCTGCTTTCCATGCGCGTCTTTTACCATCACAAAGACGCCCTGCTGCGGCGCGGCCTTTGCGCTCGCGGAGGCAGTGGATGCGGCTTCCACTTTGCCCTTGTCCCCCTGCGGCTGCGGCGTGTACATGGTCAGCGCCTGAATGGGCAGGGAGAGCACGTTCGGCTTGTGTGCAGTGGTGATTTTGGCAGTTGTCGAAAGGCCCGGACGCAGTCCCTCGGTGGAGCCGTCCAGCGTGACAACGACCTTGAAATCCTTGGCTTCCTCAGTGCCGGTGGTGGACTGCGACGTGGCGACACCTGTGGAGCGCAGCAGCGCCTGATCGCCCACCAGTGTAACGCGCCCTTTGAAAACCTTGCCGGGCAGGGCGTCCACGGTTACATCAGCGGGCTGGCCAATCTTGAGGTTGACGATGTCGGTCTCATCGACCTTGACCTCGGCCGTAATGACGCTCATGTCCGCCACGGTCATCAGCGTAGAACCTTCGGTGTTCTGGATGCCTTCCACCACAGTCTCGCCTTCGCGGACGGGCTCATTGGTCACGATGCCGTCAAAGGGAGCGATGGCAATCGTCCGGTTGAGCAGGTCCTGATTGGCGCGCAGGGTCGCCTCCTGCGTCCGCAGGCGGCCGCGTGCCGAGGCGGTGTTGGCTTTGGCCTGGTTCAACTGTGCCGCGGCCTGGGCAAGCGAGGCGACGTCGAGGTCGTAGGCGGCCTTTTTGGCGTCGTAATCCTGCTTGGCCATGATCCCGGCCTTATAGAGGCTCTGGGCGCGATCCCAATCGAGCTTCTTCTGCTCCAGGTCGGCGTTGGCATGGTCAACATTGGCTTCGGAAGTTTTTTCAGCGGCCACATAGGAAGCGATGTCGGTTCTTGCAGAGGCGATCGCGGCCTGCTGGCCGTGCACTGTGGCCTCCTGCTGAACATTTTCGATGGTGGCGACAACCTCGCCCTTTTTGACCCGGTCACCCTCCTTGACATAGAGGTGGGTGACGCGTCCCATGGCGGTTGCGCCCAGGTTCACATAGGTTCTGGGCTTGATCTGGCCGGTGCCGCTCACTACCGTTGCCAAGTCCTGCCGGGCAATTTTGGCGGTCAGCACTTTGGTATAGCCGGATTGCTGCTTGTAAACCATGAACGCAACAAGCCCGGCAATCACAACGACTGCAAGAATCGTCAGTAAAATCTTTTTCATCTGCGGTGGCTGCTCCCGGTCATTCCCATTTTCAGTGTACGCAATTCCTGTGAATCGAGTTCCCGGTGGCTTCCGGACGAGCGTTCTGCGCTTTCCTGGAGGCTGGGCCGATTATGCTTCGAAACCGGCAGGTCAGGACCCATGAAACATAAAACCAATCGTGCCAGTTTCTTCCCACCGCAGTTGCATTCTGCAGGAGTCGCCGAACGGCATTGCAGGTGGGGCAATTGTGTTCATTCTTCAGACGCATGAGCAGCCTCCGGGGTCTCAAAAATGGCCGCGCCGGCGGCAACCGGGGCCCGCATTTGCCGGTTACCTTTCCGGCACTGCCGCGTCCAACGGCAGGTTAAGTGCGGCCAAAACCTTGCCCAGCCATGCTGGGACCCGTAAAATAAGGCATCGCAGGAGTGTTTCAAAGCAATGATGCTTAATAGCCGTAGGTTCCTCTTAGTTGCACTGGGTTGCGGATTGGTGTTTGTGCCCGCCACCGGGCTTCGAGCCCAGCAGTCCGCAGATTCATCCGCGCAAGCCCAGCCGGCCGCCGGACAGGACCAGGAAGTCGATCCTCTCAAGCGTCCACGGAGCGACAAGGAGAGATTCGCGGCTCAGAAGGCCGTTCGCCAGGAGTTGAAGGGCGCCTACAAGACCTGGCTTGACCAGGACGTTGTGTACATCATTTCGGACGAAGAGCGGAAGGCGTTCAGAAACCTCAGCAACGACGAGGAGCGCGAATCCTTTATTGAGCAGTTCTGGCTGCGCCGCAACCCGAATCCCGACTCGCCCGACAATGAGTTCCGCGAGGAGCACTACCGGCGCATTGCTTACGCGAACGAGCACTTCGCAGCCGGCAAGCCGGGCTGGAAGTCCGATCGCGGCCATATCTATATTTCTTTCGGCAAGCCGGACTCGATCGAATCCCATCCCTCCGGCGGAGCATACACCCGTCCGATGGACGAGGGCGGCGGTGAGACTTCGACATTTCCATTTGAAGTCTGGCACTACCGGCATCTGGACGGTGGTGTAGGCGACAACATCGACATTGAATTTGTCGACACCTGCATGTGCGGCGACTACCACTTCACCATCGACCGCGGCGAGAAGGACGCGCTGCTTCACACTCCCGGCATGGGCGCCACGCAGTGGGAAGAGATGGGCATGGCCAAGAAGGCAGACCGCTTCAAGGGCGGATTCGAAAGCCTGGGAACGGGTCCTCTGGCATCCTCGCAGGCATCCAAGGAATTTGACCGCATCGAACTGGCCGCCAAGCTTTTTGCTCCGCCGCCGGTCAAGTTCAAGGATCTGGACAATTTCATTTCAGAGCACAAACTGATCAACGGCCCCATTTTCCCCTTTGATGTGCGCACCGACTTTGTCAAGGTCACTGAGAACACAGTGCTTGTTCCCATTACGCTGCAGATCAAGAACAGCGACGTCACCTTTGTGACCAAGGATGGGGTAGCCAAAGGCGTGGTGAATATCCTGGGCAAGGTTACGACCATCATGCACAAGACCGTGCAGACCTTTGAAGACACGGTCGAGATTGAGCAGCCGGCTGAATTGCTGGAGAAATCACTGAACCGCCAGTCAGTCTACTGGAAGGCCCTTCCGTTGGTTCCCGGGCTTTATCGCCTTGATATTGCCATCAAGGACGTGAACAACCCGGACCACATTGGCATTTACGGTCGCGCGCTCGATGTGCCCACGTACCACGACGAGAAACTGGCCACTTCGAGCCTGATTCTGGCCGACCAGATGAATGCAGTGGATTCACACGCCATCGGCAGCGGCAATTTCGTTATCGGCAACACGTTCATCCGCCCGCGCGTGAGCAAGAACCCGGCAACGCCGGTCAGTTTCAATCGCGGCCAGCAGCTTAACTTCTGGATGCAGGTTTACAATCTCGGCATCAATGATGCGACCAAGAGCAACCAGGCTCAGGTGACTTACGAGATCGTGGATTCTGCCACGAATAC
>JAJXXG010000250.1 GCA_021781255.1 Acidobacteriota bacterium | reverse complement strand
CCGCCCAGACAAGCAGTCGTGCAATGGCGTTCACAATAATGGTCACAATAAACAGCGCCAGGCCAATCTCAATCAAGGCACTCAGATGCATGTCGCTGACCGCCTCAGTGAACTCATTCGCAATCACAGAGGCCATGGTGCTGCCGTTGGAAAGAAGCGAACGATGAATCTCCGGCGCGTTGCCGATAACCATGGTCACAGCCATGGTCTCGCCGAGCGCACGGCCGAGTCCCAGGATAATGGCGCCGACGATGCCGATGCGCGCGTTGCGCAGAACGCCCATGCGGATCATCTCCCAGCGTGTGGCGCCCAGTGCCAGCACCGCCTCACGCTGCGACTGGGGAACGGCTGTCATCACCTCACGCGTCAGCGACGAGATGATGGGCAAGATCATAATGGCGAGAATGACGGCGGCGGTAACAAAGCCAAGGCCGGTGGGGTTGTCATTGTTAAAAAAGCCCGTCCAGCCCAGCGCGCTCACCAGAAAAGGGTTCAGGTAGTCGCGAAGCAGGGGCACAAGGACGAACACGGCCCACAAACCGTAGATGATGCTGGGAATGGCAGCCAGCAGCTCAGTAAGAAAGGCCAGCGGTCCGCGCAGAAACCCTGGGCACATTTCGGTAAGGAAGACGGCGACGCCGATGGCCAGCGGGACCGCAATCAACAGCGCCAGAAACGAAGAAACCAATGTTCCGTAAATGAAAGGGAACGCGCTGAAATAGCCATTGACCGGATCCCAATAGGAAGGAAGCCCGGTTGTGGGGTCGAAGTAGGACTTGAAAAAGAAATGAAAGCCGAACGCTTTCCAGGTCAGGCTGGAACTATGCACCAACTCTGTGAGAATAAGGAGCACTATGCCGAAGATGCTGAGCGCGCACAGCACCATGAGGATCTTGAATCCGCCGTCGGTGATCGCCGAGTTTCCGCGCGAGAGCAGGTAGCGGCGAACCGCCGAATGCTCCACCGCAGCCGCCGTGCCCTGTGCTGAAACCGTGCCGGGCTCGGGTTGAGGCTGGGTCTGAGCAACGTGAATCTCTGGCACCATGGCGTCCACAACAATCAGGCTACCGGGAGAATATGAACAGGAGGTTACAGGCAAGCAAAATCAATTGCATACGGGTGGAAATCTCACAGATCGAGGGCTGGCACCCTGGAGCGGGCGGCGGCGCGTATTTGAATGACGGCAAGACGCGCGCGTCCGGCGCGCTAGGTGTCCGGGAGGGCTGGCCACGGTGGGCTTTCGAGTGAGGAGCATCTTGATTAGAAAACCGATGTACTGCGCGAAAAACAGTGTATCCGCTTGACTGGCAGAGAGCTACAACTCCAACGTGGCAAAAGGGATCTGCCTCAAGCTCAACCCGGAACCGATGGCGCGGAAGTCGACGGGGCAGGCGCGAAGCGGGGCCTGAGCTGGGGATCTAGCTACAGGCGGCCTCAAGCCAGCGGCTAATGTAGACCTGTGCGTGGGCTTCGCCGCAGTAATGGCGCGCGCCGCGCGCGTTGGCGGCATCCTTCGTCCACTTGTAAATGGTCAGTTGCGCGTCGTTGCAGTGGATCGCAATCCATCGGATCGGATTGTCGCTCTCTTCGCCGCAGATTTCACAGCGATAGATGGTGTCAATCATGGTGTGACCTCGAACTTGAGACTGAGAGACTAGGGACTATTGGACTTGATAATTGCAATCGAAAATGTCCACTGTACTCAGGTCTCTGATCTCTGTCTTTACTCCAGCATCTGCAGATCCAGCGGCTCCACAAGCATGCAGTCCATGGTGCGAATCGAGGCCAGGGCGCGTTGCAGCGCTGAGGTCTTGCACGGCTCAACGGTAACCACGAAGGGCAGCGCATCGGCGGGATAGCCCGCCTTCTGTACGATAGCGCGAATGTTGATCTGCTCGTTGGCCAGCGCGGTGGTGATGGCGGCGACAATGCCCGGCCGGTCTTTTACCAGGAAGCGGATGTAATGGGGAACCTCGAACTCAGCGCCCACGCGGGCCGGAGCGGAGGGAACTTCGACGCGGCGCGAGCCGTGCGCCAGGGCGAGAAGATCGCTGACCACGGCCACTGCCGTGGGATGGCCGCCGGCGCCGTGGCCGGAGAAGACCACATCGCCGCCGTAGTGACCCCTGGCGATCACCATATTCTCCGTACCCTGCGACCAGGCCAGCGGCGAACGCAGCGAAACCAGCATGGGTCCAACGGTGGCTGCGATCCGGCCCTCGGCCTGCTCCGCGCGCGAAACCTGGCGGATGGTGCAGCCCAGGTCGCGAGCGTAGCTGAAGTCGACGGGCGTAATGGTGGTAAGGGAGCGGGGAATGATCTCTTCAGGATCGACCTCGGCGCGGAGAGCGAGACGCATGAGAATGGCTAGCTTGGCGCGCGCGTCGAATCCGCCCACGTCTTCAGTGGGATCGGCCTCGGCGTAGCCTTTGGCCTGCGCCTCGGCCAGCACCTTTGCGTACTCGGCGCCTTCCTCCATCTTGCTGAGGATGAAGTTGCAGGTGCCGTTGAGAATGCCTTCGATGCGCTCGATGCGGTCGCCTGCCATGCCCTGTTCGAGGCCGGGAATCACGGGAATTCCGCCCGCTACAGCGGCGCCGTATTTCAGATGGCATCCCTTGGCAGCGGCGAACCGCTCAAGATCGACGCCCTGATATGCGATGAGCTTTTTGTTGGCGGTAACGACACTTTTGCCCGATTCGAGCGCGCGGCGCACCCAGGAGCCTGCGGGATCGAGACCGCCGACCAGTTCAACAATCACGTCCACATCGGAGGCAAGCACAGCATCGGCGTCTTCGCTCCAAACGACGCTTGCGGGCGCCCAGTCGACGCGTTTGCGCGCCACCCCGCGATTGAAGACGTGGGTCAACTCGAGGCCCTGCGGTTTTGACTCGACGAGGATACGCGCCACCGAACTGCCGACCGTGCCGAAACCGAAGATGGCGATGCGCAGATGGCGGGCAGAGCGGGGCTTGCGCGAAGGCGCAGCAGAAACGTCGAGCGGCGATGCGGAACCATGCACTGCAGGCACTTGAAATTTCCCTCAATTGCTTCTTGACATAGATTGACCCGGCAAAACCGGGCAATACCTCGATGATAACTTAGAGAGGCAGTTATCAGTTATCAATGGTCAGTCGTCTGCTAGCATAAGTTCCAGATGCAGCGCGGCTTCTCCATCTTCCTGATTCTGTTTTTCGGGCTGGGACCGTTGTCGACGTTTATCGACGGCAGCCAGGACGCGAGCCTGCCGCCGTGCTGCCGCCGGCACGGGACGCATCACTGTGCCATGGCGATGCGCATGGCCGCGATAGCGCATTTGCCGCCTGACCCAACGCCGGCCTTCGATGTTCCCTTAACCTGCCCGCTCTTTCCCAGTCTGTCGTTCGCGATGCTCATGCCGGCTCATGCGCTCGCGGCTGCCCCTGCCATGCCACAGGTCGTGTGCACACGCTCGCTCGTGCCCGTTTTCCTGCGCACCACGGCGCACTCAAGCCCCAACCGCACCCACGCTGGGCGCGGACCTCCCGCGATACAACCAATCTGAACATCCCGTTGAAAGCGCTGCCCTGGTAGTCGTGCGCGGTTAAGCTTCGTGCGCGCCAATGGCTTGCGTTCACCCTGTTTCGTGCGGAGGCCTTTTCTCATGCAACGTCTTTATTTTCTCGCGGCATCGCTGCTGTTCGCCGCTTCCCTTCCCGCCTTCGCTACCGTCTTCGCCACCGTGCACGGCGTCGTGCACGATACCGAGCACCGGCCCATCGCCGGCGCTAATGTCACGCTGCAATCCGCCGGTTCTGGGTTCGTGCTGCACGCCACGACCAATGCCGACGGAGAATTCGAGTTGCCGCAAACGCCTATCGGCGTCTACCGCATGACGGTGGCTGCCCAGGGCTTCGGCGCTGCCACGCAAACGCTGACCGTGGCCTCGGGCACCAATCCTGTGTTTCATATTCAACTGACTGTTGGTGGCGATACTGAGACGGTGACCGTGCACGCCGCGCCCAGTGCCGCCGATACGGCAACGCCGACCACGCTGATTACGCGCCAGATGATTGACGAGACTCCGGGCGCTGACCGCACCACCGGCACGGAGATGATTACCGACTTTGTTCCCGGCGCGTACACGACGCACGACATGCTGCACATGCGCGGCGGCCATCAGACGAGCTGGCTCATCGACGGCGTAGCGATTCCCAACACCAAGATCGCGTCGAACGTAGGACCGCAGATCGATCCCAAGGACATCGATTCCCTGGAGACCCTGGGCGGCAGCTACGATGCCGACCTGGGTGACCGCACCTACGGTATGTTCGATGTGCTACCGAGGAACGGATTTGAGTTCAATCGCGATGGCAAACTCATGCTCTATGCTGGCGATCTTTACACAGGCGAGGCGCAGATCTCGCTTGGCGACCACTCGGAGAAGACAGCGTGGTACGCGAGCGCGACGGGTTCGCGATCGAACTTCGGGCTGGCCACGCCGGTCATTGCGATTTACCACGATGCAACCAACTCCGAGAGCGGGTTCGTATCGCTGACCCGCAACCAGACACCCAAGGACCAGATCCGCGTGGACGGGCAGTTGCGGCAGGATTACTTTCAAGTTCCCTATGACCCCAGCCAAACCGACTACGAGTGCGCCGGAGCGCAGCCATACTACTGCTCATGGGGGTTGCGCGACGCGCAGTTGGAGCGCGATTCGTTCATGATCGCCAACTGGGTGCACACCTTATCGCCGAAGGCGCTAGTTTCCGCGGCGCCGTTTTACCACTGGAACCAGTCGAACTACGATTCCAGCCCGGCAGATATGCCTGTGGCCACCACCTGGAACCAGAATTCAAACTACGGCGGCGCTCAGGCGGATGTGCGCTTCGACGTGGGCTGGAACAGTTTTTCCGGCGGTCTCTACTCGTTCTACCAGCACGAGAACGATTTGTTCGGCGTGACGGTTAACAACGGCAGCGCGGCCTCAGAGCCCAATCAGCCGGCCAGCGCCAACGCAGGATTGCTTGAGTTCTACGTCGGCGATCACCTGCGCCTCGGGCAATACGTGACGCTGCTGGGCGGCATGCGATTCTCCTTCTATCGCGCGTGGCTCAATGAGAGCGCAACCTATCCGCGCATCGGAATGACGGTGCGGATTCCGCGGCTGAACTGGGTGTTGCGCGGATTTTACGGGCACTTCTTCCAGCCCGCACCGATTCTGACGGTGTCCAGCTCGGTCCTGAACTACGCAAACAGCCTCGGCGACGGACAAAATACCTTCTCACCCATTCCGTCTGAGCGCGACGAAGAGCATCAGTTCGGAATTGAGATTCCATTCAAGGGCTGGATGCTGGACGTGGACACATTCAAGAATCGCGTAAACGATTTCATGGATCACTCAAACATCGGTGAATCGAATATGTACTTCCCCATTGCCGTGGATGGGGCGCTGGTCCGCGCCTGGGAGATGACACTGCATTCGCCGCAGTTGTGGCGCTATGGGCAGTTCTACGTGACCTATTCAAACCAGATCGCGCAGCAACGAGGGAACATCATCGGCGGGTTTACGTGCAGCATTGCTGCCGACCCGGCATGTGACCTGGGGCCGCAGTACATTCCACTCGATCACGACCAGCGCAACACGCTCAACACGGGGTTCACGGCGAACCTGCCGGCGCACACCTGGTTCGCGACGAATGTCTACTACGGATCGGGATTCTCGAACGGTCTGGCCTGCTCTGATCCGTCCAGTTGCCCTGATAACGGCCCTTACTACGGGCCGTATCTGCCGGCGCACACGACCTTCGATTCGTCGATCGGGCACGCGCTGGGCGACCGATGGAAGCTGTCGGCAACAGTGATCAATGTGACGAATCATCGCGTGCTCCTGGATAACTCGATCACCATCGGCGGGTTTCACTATAACGATCCGCGAATGATTTCCGTAGAGGCGCGGTACCGGTTCCATTTTTGAAGCCGCGTCATCGGCCGCGCAGAGGGTCGGCATGCTATCCCGCGCTTTCCACAATAGGCGTGGAAGGGATGGGTACCCCTCGTCCTTGTAGGTTCAGCTCTCGATCTGGAACAGCCCCGGCAGAACCTGGCCGGCTTTGCCCTCGAAAATGTAGGTGAAGGCGGAGGCGTTGAGCGGGCGTTCGGGGCCAATGTAAACGGTGCGCGCGCCGGCTTGGCGGGCCCAGTGAACGAAGTTGGCTGCTGGATACACTGAGCCGGAGGTGCCGATGACGAGCATCAGCGTCGAATTGGAGATTTCGCGCTCGATGCGGGGCATTTCGAGGGGAATCTCGCCAAAGAAGACGATATGGGGGCGCAGGCGGCCACCGCAGGAGCAGCGGCCGACTTCGTCGAGGCTGGCGTAGACGGCAGTGTCTGCAACAGGCGGCTTGCCGCACTCGCGTTCGCAGCGGGACTTGGCCAGTTCGCCGTGCATGTGCACCAGATTGCGAGAACCGGCGCGTTCGTGCAAGTCGTCCACGTTCTGCGTGCAGAGAAAATAGCGGCTCCCTTCTCGCGATTCAAGCTGCGCTTCAAGCTCGGCGAGCGTGATGTGAGCGGGGTTGGGATTGGCTTTTTGGCCCTGTGCGCGTCGAGCGGAGTAGAACGCCCAAACGCCGGCAGGATTGCGCTGCCAGGCATCGGGCGTGCACACGTCTTCGACGCGAAAACCGGCCCAAAGTCCATCTTCCGCGCGGAAGGTGGGCAAGCCGCTTTCGGCACTGATGCCCGCGCCGGTGAGGACGAAGACGCGGTCTGTCGCGTTGATTGAGATGCCTTCCATTTCACTGCTCCCGCTGTTCTGAACCCTGCCCCCTGTTCTTAAGGCACCAACAGAATCTTGCCCGTGGTTTTGCGGGATTCCAGGTCGATCTGGGCCTGGGCGGCGTCGGCCAGCGGATACGTGTGCTCAGTGCGCAACTTGAGCTCGCCTTTTGCGGCCCAGCCCAACACCTCTCCTGCGCGCCACTCCAGCTCGGCGCGCGTGGCAATGTAGTGCCACAGCGTGGGCCGCGTAACGAAGAGCGAACCTTTGCCGCTGAGCTGATTGAGATCGAATGGAGGAACGGGACCACTGGAAGCGCCGAACAGCACCAGCATGCCGCGCGGGCGCAGGCAGTTGAGGCTCTGCTCAAAGGTATCCTTGCCCACCGAGTCGTACACCACTTCAACGCCCTTGCCTCCAGTGAGGCGCTTGACCTCGGATTCGAAGATCTGATTGGCGTAAAGAATCACGTCGGACGCGCCAGCTTCATGCGAGAGCTTGGCTTTGGCCTTTGTTGAGACGGTAGTGATAACGCGCGCGCCCATCCGCGCCGCCATCTGCGTCAGCAGCAAACCCACGCCACCAGCGCCTGCGTGCACCAGCGCGGTATCGCCGGCCTTAAGCGGAAACGTGGAGTGAGTGAGGTAATGCGCTGTCATTCCTTGGAGCATGGCGGCGGCTGCGTGCTCCATGCTCAACCCCTCAGGAATCTTGACCAACTGCGCGGCGGGAACTAGAGCGTACTCAGCGTAACTGCCGATCATGCTGGTGGAAGCAACCGCATCCCCGGCAACAAATCCCGTCACGCCCGGTCCCAGCTCCTCAACAGTGCCCGCGGCTTCACTGCCTGGAATAAAGGGCAATGCCGCCTTGTAGACGCCTTTGCGGAAGTAAATTTCGATGAAGTTTACCCCGGCGGCCTCAACGCGAACCAGAACCTGGCCCGGTCCCGGCTCAGGGATGGGCAGATCGACCAGTTCGAGAACCTCTGGTCCGCCCGCGACTTGAATCTGGAAGGCTTTCATGGCTAGCGATAAGCATGAACCTTGAGGGTGGGGGGTTGCAAGGGTATAGGAAATCGGGAATAGGGAGTAGAAAGCAGGGCCAGATTCGCGTCGCTCTCAGGATTACACCTGCTGTCCAACCTTTCGCTTGGCGGTCGGAAACATTCGCAACATTGCGTGCTGTGCATTTTCTATTCCCTGTTCACTACTGCCTGCTCCCAGCATCTACAGCGTGCCGTCATGCCGCTCCGGCAGCAGGCCATTCTCGTCCGCTGAGACCAGGCGCACAAGGCGGTCCACGGTATAGGATGCGGGATGCTCGCTCGAGTAATAGTGCCGGACCTGCAACTCGCCCAGCAGGCCGATGGCCAGCAACTGGACGCCGGCGACAATAAGCACCGACGCGATAACGAACAAGGGGCCGTGGGAATGCACCATGGCTATCTCCGGATGCGCGATCTTCATCCCCAGCAGGGTTGCGGCCAGGATGCTTCCGGCGAGCATGCCCAGAATGCCGAAACCGCCAAAGAGATGCAAAGGCCTGCTCATGTACTTGAGCAGGAAGCGAATGGTCATCAGGTCGAACATGACACGGAAGGTGCGGCCAATTCCGTAATGGCTCTTGCCGCGCTCGCGATTCACGTTCCGGATGGGTACCTCACAGATTGAGGCGCCGTACCAGCTGGCGAGTGCGGGAATGAAGCGGTGCATCTCGCCGTAGAGAGGAATGTTATGGATGACCTCTCGGCGATAGGCCTTGAAAGTGGTGCCGAAGTCGTGGAGCGGGACGCCGGAGATCCGCGCCATGATCCAGTTGGCGCAGGCAGAGGGAACGCGGCGCAGTATGAAGTTGTCAATGCGCACCTTGCGCCAGCCCGAGACGACGTCGTAGCCCTCGTCGAGCTTTTCAAGAAAACTGGGAATGTCGTTGGGGTCGTGCTGCAAGTCGCCATCCATGGACAAAATAAATTCGCCTGAGGCGTGGTCGAAACCTGCTGCCAGGGCCGAAGTCTGGCCGAAGTTGCGGCGCAGCTTGACGACCAGAACGCGGCTGTCGACGGCGGCTATCTCCTCCAGAAGTTTATAGGTCCGGTCCCTTGACCCATCGTCGACCAAAACCAGCTCAAAGGAGTCACCCACCTGCTCCATAACCTGCTTGAGCCGCGCGTAGAGAACCGTCACATTTTCTTCTTCGTTGTGAAATGGAACGACAATTGAATATTTCGCCATACTGATCCCTTGGATTTCAATTCAAAGCACAATATTGATCGGGCTGGTGGAAAACCAGCTTGTTCGTCTCTGCGGCCCGAGTACGGAGGCTGAAGCCCCAAAAGGGCGCGCCCGAGTGGCGTCTCCGCTACTGATTCAACTCATCAAGCATTGTCTGCATTTCACTGATTGCATGGTTGTTACCATCGCGGGCGGCGCTGGCGATACCAGCCTTCAGAGGCTCGATCGCTTCAGACCTTTTGCCCGCGCCCGCCAGTGTTTGCGCGGCCATAAAATAGCCCGCCGTGTAATCGGGATTGTTGGCCAGGAGCGTCTCGAATTCGGACAATGCCGCAGCTGTTTCGCCCCGGCTTACCAGTTCCATGGCTATTCCGTAACGGGCAAAGCTGTTCTTTGGGTCGAGGGCCAATATCTCTTTAAGCCGTTCAATCTTATCCATCGTGCTTCCATCTCGCTCGCAACCGGCGCGGAATCCCGTTTACCGGGCAGCTGAGAGATTTGCGTAATTCGCGTAGATTGCCGAAACTGGAAAAGGACGCCTGAGCAGAACTCCCCAGTCGAACTTGCCGCCAGTTCTATTGTATCTGGCCGGAGATGAAGGCGGCGGCAAGAGAGAGAGGCAGGCGAACAGTACGGAGGCGGCATGAGCAGCCCTGAGATCCATCCTATGGTGCGCACGGTGGCGAGCACTCAATCTGAGATGACAGAGATCGTCCTGCCCAATGACACCAACCTGCTGGGCAATCTACTGGGTGGGCGATTGATGCACTTCATCGATTTGGCAGGTGCGATGGCGGCATACCGGCATGCGCGCACGCCCGTGGTGACCGCTGCCATGGACCACATTGACTTTATCCAGCCGGTACACCTGGGCGATTTG
>JAJXXG010001097.1 GCA_021781255.1 Acidobacteriota bacterium | reverse complement strand
CTCGCCGGGGGCGAGGGCGCGCCGCTCGTTCCTCTGCTCGATTATGTTTTGTTTGCCGATGCCCGGCGCGGGCGTGTTTTGCAGAATATAGGAGGCATTGCGAATTTGACCGCAATTCCGGCTGCGCCGGATGCCGTGATCGCCTTCGACACGGGACCGGGAAACATGGTGATTGACTGGCTGGCGCAAGAGCTTTTCAACAAGCCTTACGACCGCAATGGTGCATTGGCGGCAAAGGGCTCTCTGATTGCGCCAGTGCTGGCAGAGGCATTGCGGAATCCGTATTTTCGAATGAAGCCGCCACGAACCGCGGGGCGCGAGCAGTTCGGGCGTGAGTATGCGGCAAAGTTTCTTGCAGCGTGCCGCAGGCACAGCCCGAACAACAACGATGCCCTGGCTACTGCGACGGCGCTCACGGCGGAGACGATTGCACGGAGCTACGTGCGCTTTGTGCGGCCGCGAATGAAGGGGCAAGGAATTGACTTCCTTGTTTCAGGCGGAGGGGCGCGGAATCGAACACTGATGGCAATGCTGGCAGCGCGCCTGGAGCCGCTGGGATGCGAGTTGGCGGCGACCGGCGACTTCGGAATGCCCGTCGAAGCCAAGGAGGCGTCGGCGTTTGCGCTGCTCGCGTGGCAAACATGGCATCGGCAGCCGGGAAATCTGCCGCCGGCTACGGGAGCCAGGCGTGCGGTTGTGCTCGGGCAGGTTACATACGTGTAGAGCGGTCAACCTCTGCTACCATAAAAATGATTGCGGTTCCCCGGCGTCACGCTGATTGCGCCTCCGTTTGAATATCTGAGCGTAAAGGCCGCTGGCGCAACCCCGGGGTCCCCAACGACAGGTCTTCGTCGTTGGGGTCGGAGCAATAAGGAGATTTTTTATGCCACTCGTTTCTATGCGGCAGCTCCTCGACGAGGCTGCCAAGGGCGGATATGGCGTGGGTGCGTTCAACGTCAACGATATGGAGCAGATTCAGGCCATCATGATGGCTGCGCGGCAAACCAAGTCGCCTGTCATCGTCCAGGCCAGCCGCGGCGCGCGCGCCTTTGCCGAGGATCTCTATCTCTTCCGGCTGATTCAGGCGGCTGCCGAGTTGAATCCCGACATACCTATCGCGATGCACCAGGATCACGGCAACAGCTTTGAGACCTGCAAGAGCGCCATCGAATTGGGCTACACCTCGGTGATGATGGACGGCTCGCTCAAGGAAGACGGCAAGACCCCGTCCACATTTGAAGAAAACGTCGAAGTAACTCGCCGCGTGGTCGAGTATGCGCATCCGCGCGGCGTCACGGTAGAGGGTGAGATCGGCGTGCTGGGTGGCGTTGAAGACGGCCATGGCGCGGGCGGCTCTGGTCTGGAGCATCTGACCGACCCCGACCAGGCAGTTGAGTTCGCCGAGCGCACCGGAGTTGACGCTCTGGCTATCGCCATCGGCACCAGCCACGGCGCTTACAAGTTTTCGAAGAAGCCAGACGGCTCCGTGCTGAAAATGGACGTCCTGATCGCAATTCACAAGCGCCTGCCCCGCACCCACCTGGTGATGCACGGCAGCTCTTCGGTTCCCAGGGACTTGCAGGACATCATCAACCAGTACGGCGGCAAGCTGAAGCCCACTTGGGGCGTGCCCATTGAAGAAATCCAGCTTGGCATCCGCAATGGCGTGCGCAAAATCAACGTCGATACCGATAATCGGCTTGCCATTACCGGCGCAATCCGCAAGGTATTTGCTGAAGCGCCAGAGAAATTCGACCCGCGCGACTACCTGAAACCTGCCCGCGAGGCAATGGCAAAGGTTGTTGCGGAACGCATGACCGAGTTTGGCCAGGCCGGCCACGCAGGCGACTACAAGCCCATCCCGATCTCCGAGATTGCCAAGGGCTACGCCAGCGGAACCCTTACCACGCAACCTCTGGTCGCCGCGAAGTAACTTCGGCTTTCAGCACCAAAAAAATGCGCCACTGCGGCAAACGCAAGTGGCGCATTTTTGTTCCTGCAATACGCCCGGTACCGGGCTTTATCAGTTTTAGAGGTTATATCCCTCTTCGGCGTCTTCTGCGTCTTCTGTGTCTTCTGCGTCCTCGCTCTGCGTTTCCCATGCAGTAAGGTCGCGCGGCACAACGACCGACCGTTCCACATCTTCTTTTGCTTTCATGGCCTTCGCAACGCCAAACGTCATGGCGATCTCGTCGATCTTGTCGCCGTAGTGCTTGCGCAGTTGGGCGAGGTCGCCACGCAACTCGGCGCGGCGCTCCGCACTCTCACTATCGGAATCCGCCCACCTTGCGGTCAGAATAATGGAGAAGCGCAATGCGGAGAGTTCCTCTGTATCGTAGGCAAGAAGTGTATCTTGCGTCTCAAGTACGAACGGAGAAGTTGGCCCGATTGCAGTTATTCCAAGCGGTGCATATAGAGTTGGCGCGGACACGGAGGTCCTCCTCCGGGGCTTTACCCACGGGGTCGATCACAATAGATCAGCCGGAAGGCGCCGGCATCAGAGAACGCCGGCTCGCCGCCCTCCTGTTCTTGCGCTGGATTGATTTTCAGTGTGAGGTCATATTCGCCAGAACGCTGTGAGCTAAATCACTCGATTTCAAAACCGGCGCGCGCTGACGAGTGCGCGCGGCTCTGGCCGGCAGCGCGGCCGTGAAGAATGCCAAGGGAATCTTATTCTGAAGCGGGCCGCAGACGAGGCAGCAGCCGGGCTCACGACACTTCAGTTGGGATCGCTGACGCAGACTCACCGGGCGGCACAGTAGATTCACCGGGCTGTTGCAGCAGCCAATAGTGAAAACCATCCACAATGGCCATTAACGCGGCCTGATTCAAGTCGCTGCTCACGCCCGCGGTGATCCACGGTTCGTAACCGTCCGCATTGAAGCTTACCGTGACGCGGACGTGGGCCGCCGAATCGTGCGCTTTGATATCAAGCGCCGCAACCGTGAAGGTGCCCAGCCGCATTTGCTTGAGAGCCGGGTACCACTTGTCGAGCTCGCGGCGCATCGCTTTGGTCAGCGCGTCCACCGGACCGGCGCCTTCGGCACGGGTTGTGGCGACAGTGGAGTCTCCGACCGTCAGCGTCATGAACGCCTGCACAAAGCGGCCGCCCACTTCGTCTGACTCGTCGAAGACGCGCCAGCTCTTCACGGTGAACCAATTGCGCAAGGTTCCCAGTGTTCGCATGCAGGCCAGCCGGAACGAAACATCGCTGGCCGTAAAACCGCCGCCCTCGATCATGGCCAGATTTGCATCCATCAGCGCCTGGGCCTGCGCGCCCGAGAGCGGAACGCCGATTGACTCGGAAAGCAGCATGATGTTGGCCTTGCCCGACTGCGCGTTGACGCCGATAGTCGGAGTAGCGCCCACCAGCGCCGGATCGCACCACAGATAGGCGCCGGGGTTCTTGCGCTCGCTGGAGCCATGCATGCCGGCCCAAGTGCCGAATGCGCCCGGGCCTACGATGGGCGCGCCATGCGGCGGCTCTAGCCCGAAGGCGGCGTAGGCTGAGTGCGCCAGACCGGTAAGGCCGCTCAAAGACTGTGGCGGAACAAACTCGGCTTCGCCGCGCAGTTGCATCGAGCCCACCACCGTCGTCAGGTTCACATTGCCGCAGCGCTCTCCCGTTCCAATCAGCGTGCCTTGCGCCTGCACCGCGCCGGCAAGAATTGCCGCGCGTGTGTTGGCGACACCAAAGCCGCGATCGGTATGGCCATGGAAACCGAATTTTGCTTGAGGATACTGCCGGGCCAGGCCTTCAAACACTTGCGTCACTTCTTCCGGACTGGCGCCGCCATTGGTGTCGCAAACAACAATCCGGCTCACCTCTTGGCGCACGCACTGTTCAATCAATCCGTGAAAATGGTCGAGGCTGCGCTTGCTGAAGTCCGTATCGCAGACGGTGCCGTTCTCGCAGCGGCCGCAGGTCGCGTCCATGGCGTGTTCGAGATCGACGAAAACCTCAAGGCCGTTTGCGTGCAGGTACTCGATGGTCTCCCAGGCCATGAGCAGGTTTTCTTTGGGAGTTGTTCCCAGCGAGCGCTCGACATCGAGCAGGCGCGACTTGACCACCACCACGGCAACGGGAATGTGGCGTTTGTGACGCACAATGAATTCGAGATCGGGCCAATCTTCCACCTTGGCGCCCATGCCGCGCGTGCGTCCGAACAGCGCGAGAATCATCGCGCCTGTATCGACAGGTTCGAGAGCGCTCGTCAGATCGGCGACGAACTGGTTGGCCCCGGCAAAGCCGATCTCGGCGTAGCGCACGCCAAAGGCCCCCATGTGCTGCAGGAGCATGACAGCGTTGGGCACGGAGATTTCCAGGTCCGGCTGTTGCAGACCGTCGCGCAAGCTGGTGTCGAACAGTTCAACTTTTCTGATGCTCTTTTCCGTCATCTCTTCCCGCGTTCAACTCAAGAAAATACCGTGCGAGCAGGCCGGCCGGCTGGATGGTTCCTCATCTTTCATCATATCCCGGCCGCTCTTTCACGGGCCGTCGCGTGCGAAGCGCGCCACTTGTTCCGTAGTCCCTGTTATTCACACTGCCGGCGCAGTTGAGGCTTCACGCGAAGGCGGCGCAAGCGCGCCCATCTCCTGGTCTCTGTATTGCAACTGGTAGAGCTTCCAATAGAGGCCGCGGTGCGCCAGCAGCTCCTGGTGCGATCCCATCTCGCGCAATTGGCCCTTGTGCATCACAAGAATCGTGTCAGCACGCTGCACCGTAGAGAGCCGGTGCGCAATCAGGACGCTGGTTCGGCCCTCGACCATGCGCTCCAGCGCGCTGCGGATGAGCAGCTCGGTATCGGTATCGACGCTCGATGTGGCTTCGTCCAGAATCAGAATGCGCGGGTTGTAGGCGAGCGCGCGCGCAAAGTTGATAAGCTGCTTCTGGCCCGTGGAAAGCGAGCTGCCGCGCTCGCGCACCGGCTCGTCGAAGCCGTGCGGCAGGCTCTCGATAAAGTCGAGCACGTTCACGTCGCGCGCTGCCACGCGCATCGTTCCGTCTGTAATCTCTTCGTTGCCGAGGCGAATGTTTTCGCCGATGGTGCCGGAAAAGAGAAACGGATCCTGCAAGACCACCGCAAAGTGCCGGCGCAGCGCGCCCAGATCGTGGTCGCGCAGATCGATACCGCCAAGAAGGATGCGGCCTGCTGTCACCTCGTAGAAGCGCATCATCAGGCTGGTGAGGGTGGTCTTGCCGGCGCCGGTGTGGCCGACAATGGCCACGGTTTGCCCCGGCTCAATTGTGAACGAAACGTCCTTTAGAACCCATTCGATGCTATCCAGGCCCGCCAATTCCGCTCCGTCAGATGCAGAGCGTTCGGCCTTCGCCACAGCTGCCTGCTGCGCTTCGGTCAGCTCTTGGTAGGTGAACCACACGTGCTGGAGTTCGATGCGGTTGGAGCCGTCGCCGGCGACCGGGTGCGCAGGGCTGACGATCTCCGGCTGCGAATCCATCAGCTTGAAGATGCGCTCGCAAGCAGCCATCGCGGCCTGCAGAATGTTGTATTTGTCGCTCAGATCCTGAATCGGCCGCCAAAAACGCTGCGAGAACTGAATAAACATAGCAAGCACGCCAATGGTGACTATGCCGCTTGCCAGCACGCTGAAGCCGCCGCGCCAGACCACGAGCGCAATTGCCACCGAGGAGAGCAGCTCGACCGCGGGGTAATAAAGCGCATAGGCAAAGATGGTGTCTTTGAAGGCCACCATGTGCTGCCGGTTCACGGCTTCGAAGTCTTTGTAGGCGCGCTCTTCGCGATTGAAGAGCTGCACCACGCTCATGCCCGAGATGTGCTCCTGCGTAAAGCTGTTGATGCGGGCGATGGCGGCCCTTACCCGGCGGTAGCTCTCGCGCACAGAATCGCGAAAGATGCGCGTGACGATAAGAATCAGCGGCAGGACGGCAAAGGCCAGAAGAGCCAGCCACCAGTTGATGGCCAGCATGATGGCGGCCATAATGCACAGGCTGAAGGCGTCGTTCACGATGGCCAGAACGCCGTCGGTAAACATGTCATTGACCGCGTCCACGTCAGAGGTCAGGCGCGTGACCAGTCGGCCTACCGGGTGGGCATCGAAGAACCCCACGTGCATGCGCTGCATGTGGCGGAAGATCTCGCGGCGCAGGTCGAACATGATCTTCTGGCCGGTCCACTGCATCAGGTAAACCTGGATGAACTGAAACAGGTAGGCCAGGAGCAGAGTCGCGAGATAGATGGCGGCGAGCATGGTAATTCCCTGCGCCGGGTCATGTGGGAGCACCTTGCCGAGCGGGCTGCGCATGGCCATCCAATGGGCGAGAGCTCTCGATGCATCCAGGCTTTCCGAGCTGGGCGCCAGATAGCGGTCGATCGCCACCATGAAGAAGATGGGCCCCATGACGTCGCAGAGCGATTTGAGGATGACGGCAAGCGAGGCGATGACTGCTTGCAGCCAGTAGGGGCGCACGTAGCGGCTAAGCCGCCGCATCAGCCGCGCATCGTAGATCTTGCCCGCTACGTCATCGTCGGGCCTGCGCCTGGGCTCCTGTGAGCCGGTTTGGCGGGGCTTGTTGTTCTCTTTGTCAGTCATCGGCGGGATAGGGCGAGCTTCCTCTCCTATTGTACGGGGAGAAGGGCGTGGTGCCGCTACCGCCGGTCAGGAGGCACGCATTACTTGTTTGTGCCCGTTGGCTTCGTTCCAGGCGCCGGCCTGGGTTTTGGCGCCGGGCGCGAAACGCCCATGCTCAACAACAGAAAACCGAACCCTTTACGCAGCAGGTCAAGCACGCTCATGGTTGCACTTCCCTTCGGGCCGGCTGGCGGTCGCACCAGAACTCGTTGCATAAATAGCGTTTTGAAAGGGCACGGCTTCAGCCGTGCCATCCAGGGTGCGTAAAATCAGGGGTTTTAACCCCTGAGGGATGATTTCCTCTGGCTGATTGCATTTGGGTAACCCGTTCCAGGGAGTACGCGCTCTAACGCGTTTGCGCGGGTGCTTTCTGTGGCGCGGCCGCCGCCTGCTCGCCGCGCAGGATTGCGAGAACCTTGGGCGGCAGCGGTTCATCCGCATGTGCCAGCAGCAGGCTCACCTGCCAGATTTGCGTTTCAGTAAGTAGGCGATTGAAGGCCGGCATGCCGGTGAGGCGGATTCCGTTCGACACCTTCCAGAACGTCTCGCCGGAAGGATCGTCGCTCACGCCCACAACATTGTTCCCGTGCTTCTCCCACAATTGCGGCGCTTCGGGAAACATGTGCTTCGCGAGCGAAGACGGCTTGCCCTCGAGACCATGGCAACCCGCACAATTGTCACCGTAGATTTGCGCTCCAGCCACCAGGTTGTCCTCGTTCACCTCGATCGGCTGCACCGACGGCTTCTCGTGGTTAATGCGCGCGTTAAGGGCAAAATGGGTGATCTGCCGTTCGAACGGCAGTGGCGGATCGGCCACGGCCACCGGCGGATGGCCAAACTCAAACCACGCCAGCAGCGCCGCCGGCACCAGCACTATACCTAAAACGACTCCCACCAATATTTTGCTCATGGTTTTTTCGCGTCCCCCGTGTTTCTTATCGTACAGGCTGTTTCAAACTCCGAGAGAGTTTTTGTCAGATATTCAGGGGCATCAAGACCTCTACCCCCTCCGGCAGGGCTTGGATCTCTGGTTATCTTCGCCTTCTTCGGCACACGCTCCACCCACTCAGCAAGCTCCCCAGTCGTGTCCTGGCACGAGACTGGTTCTTGAAACATGCAAGCGATCGTCGGAGCTTTGCAGTTTATTTCGGCAGTTTACGCAACAATGACAATCAACCGCTATTCGGGCATCTAAACTTACCGGCGCGCAGCCTCACTCGGAACCATTAGCCTTTCGCCGGAAGCGATCCGGAGAACGCAGGAAAGGAACTCCCTCATGGCAGATCACTCAAAGATGAAACTGGGCCGCAAGGCCATCAAGACCGATAGCCGGACTTTGGCTCTGGGCCGTTACCTTACTCCCGGCCTGCCGCCCCCGCCCCCTGCGCAGGATTGGACCAATGGCGTCGCCGCGTGGGGTATGATGCTCAACGACACCCTCGGCGACTGCACCATCGCCGGCTGCGGCCACGCCATCCAGGTCTGGACGGCCAATACCGGCAGCATGGTCACCGTCCCCAACGCCACAATCGAGAGCTACTACGAGCAGTGGGACGGCTATAGCCCCGACGATCCCAGCACCGATCAGGGTGGCATTGAACTGGACGTGCTGAACGACTGGCAGAAGCAGGGCTTCGCCGGCAACGCGCTCCTGGCCTTTGCCGACCCCAGGCCAGCCAACTTGAACGAGGTGCGTCAATCCATTGCCCTCTTCGGCGGCGTCTACATCGGCCTCTCGCTGCCCGTGACCGCGCAAACCCAGGACGTATGGGACGTGGTGCCCCGCGGCGGCGCCAACGCCAAGCCCGGCAGTTGGGGAGGCCACGCCGTGTTTGTTCCCAAATATGACGAAAATAGCTTCACCTGCATCACCTGGGGACAGCTCAAAACCATGACCGTGGCGTTCTGGAAAAAGTACTGCGACGAGGCGCACACGCTGCTCGCCCAGGACTGGCTCACCGCCAAAGGCGCCCCCGGCGGCTTCAACCAGTCACAACTCGAGGCCGATCTCAAAGCCATCGTTTGACGGCGTGTGCCGGCCCCACGCCCTATCCTGATCGCGTGCTGGCGCGTCTTATCCCGGCAGAGAATGCCTTCTGGGCGTGGCGGCAACCAAAGCTTCTTCTCGTTGCTTCAGCGTAGGATCGGGTTCTTACGAAGGAATGAAAGCGAGGTTGCGTCGCTGTGAAAATGCCAGGCCGCAGGTGGCCCCGATCACGGCTGAACTTTCCAAATCCCGCCGAGGGTGCCTGTGGATTTCAAAAAGTTTGTGAAAGAATTAAGATCGGGAATATGGGTGAGCCGCCCGCGGTATGCCCCCCACAGATTCATTGCATTTTGTAAAGGAGTGAACCCATGAAACGCTTGTTTCATCTCTTCCTCATCACGTGCCTGGCATTGCCGTTGATGCTGGCTGCGCAAACCGCGCAGTGGACCCGCTTCCAGCCCGCCGGTCAGGATTTCTCCATCCTCTTCCCCGGCACACCCACGGCCGATCCGCCCTCAGTTGACCACGATTCCCACGGCGCGCTGCAATCCACAGTTTACCTCTTCCGCATCAATGGCAATGGGTATTTCTATGGAGTGGTCAAAACCGTTTATGCCTTTACACCATCATCCGTTGATGGTGAGTTGGCCGCTAATCAAACCAACTTCATCAAAGCGCTTTCCGGGTCGGTTTTGACCGGCAGCACGAGCGGAACCTTTGTCAATGGAAGTGAGAATTTGCCGGATCTGACCTTCACTTTCGATCGTCCCCAGACAAACCAATACGGCAAATCGATTGTGATCCTCAAGGGCAACACCGTGCATATGTGGGTGGCCATTATCACAAAGAACACGATGGATGCGGGTTCCATTGACACGTTCATGAATTCGTTTCAAATCAACAAATAGTCCGCGCACACCGGAAGAACGCGATAACCTGCGACCCGAACAGGCTGGTGGCCTTGGTCTCATGTGAGAGATTATCCAGCTGAGGGTGCCCCCGGTGCCTCGCTTTTGGGCACCGGGGAGACCACGCATCCGCCATCATCCGGACCCGGCTGTAAATTCACTTCGGCCCCTGAGATCTTCCTGCCCCGCATTGCATGGAATCTCCCCCCTCCGGGCGCATACTGTTCCCGCGGCCTTTAAGCGGGCCGCGCTGATGACGGTGCCTCTGATCTCCAATCCATGCCCTTGATCTGACCAGGGCTCACCCTCAGGTGATTTAATACCAGTGGGGGAGCACTGCATCGAGCGGTGGTGTGCTTCCGTACTCGAACCGGCAAAACCCGGTTCG
>JAJXXG010000439.1 GCA_021781255.1 Acidobacteriota bacterium | reverse complement strand
GGACAAAACGCGCTACGCTGGGGCGGCTCAGGTTGAGGATCAGCACTGGAGCGCCACGCGCGGGAGGACCCATGCACACCCGGCACATTGCAGTCTGCACTGCCCGCTGCGGAAGATGCCCGTGGCTTGCGGGAGCGCGCGCGACGGCGATGGCGGCGCTTCTGCTGGCGATTTTCGCGCTGGCGGGCTGCCGTGGCGCGGGGGCGGTCGCCGCAGCCGGAGGGAAAGCCACCATGGAACTGACCAGCAACAGCTTGCGCGATGGGCGGGTGCCGAAGGAGTTCACCTGCGACGGAGCGGATCGCTCGCCGCATCTGGCGTGGAGTGAGGTTCCGGCAGGGACGAAGAGTTTTGCGTTGATTGTGAGTGACCCGGATGCGCCGGTGGGCACCTTTGTGCACTGGGTGCTCTACGACCTGCCGGGCACGGCGCGGGAGCTGGCCGAAGGGTTGCCGAAGCAGGCGAAGCTTGCCGATGGATCGCTGCAGGGGCAGAACGACTTCAGCAATACAGGCTATGGCGGCCCGTGCCCGCCGCGCAGTTCGACGCATCGCTATTTCTTTGAGCTGTATGCGCTGGATGGGCCGCTCAGCCTTGCGCCGGGCGCTTCAAAAGCGCAGGTGGAGAAGGCGATGCAAGGTCACATTCTGGCGCGCGGCGAATTGATTGCGCGCTATGGGCGCTGAAGGCCTCGGAGGAATGCTCAGCCATGCCGCCTGCTCTACTTTCATCGTCAGCCCTGAGAAGACGCTGCCAGACACTCCGAGACTATATCCGCCGGAGAAGCGTCTTCTTCAACAGCACGATCTCGAGGAACGCCGTGCACATTGCGTTTCCACGTCTGGATTGGTAGCGACTTCATCCCGAGGTTCACGCAAGTGAAAGCTCTTCTAGCCTCGCTTCTTCTCTCCGCTGCAGCCTTCGCCCAAAGCCCGTCCGCGCAGCCCGGCACCCAACCCGGCCCCACAATCATCACCTTCAATCGGGCTGATGCCGCGCACTGCAAGGTCGCTCTCGCCGGCGGTAAGCCGCTTCTTGAAACCACGTATGCCGGAACCACCGTCGCCATCGGCATGCCGCAAAACAGGGGCAACGGCGACTTCTCCGTCTTCGTCTCGGTTTACCGCGTCGCCGAGGGCACCGTTAAAGTCGTGCCCAAAAGCTTCGCCGCCGTGTACTCTGACCCCGGCCACACCCGCTTCCCGTTCTTCGACATGGGCGCCGAACTGGAGATGGCCGCCCGCGCCCGTGCCCTGGCTCAAGGCCAGTCCGGCGCCGGCGAGCAGCTGGACATGGGCGTACTCAACCACGCATCCCGCCCTCCCAGCGGCGGCGCCACCACCATCGGCTCCTCGGGCATCGCCTCGGACACGCAGATGCCTGCCGTCCTCAGCCCCGCGATCTTCCTCCACCCCGCCACCCTGAAGCAGGGCGAGGGAGTCTCAGGCTTCGTCTTCTTCCGCAAGCCCAAAAAGGCAAAAGTGGAGATCACCCCCACCGGAATGCTCGACCAAATCGACATTGCGGTCAACGGCTTGGTTTTCCGCTTTTGAATAGGGGCAGGAAAGCGTTTGTGGAATCCCAGGTCTCAAAGGCGAGACCCTTCGACAAGCTCAGGGCAGGCTCTGGGGCACCCGGCGATGGTGCGTTTAGTCGGCGAGGTCGCGTCCTTTGGCTTCGTGGCCGAGTGCGGCCAGGGCGGCGAGGGCGAGGGCCACAATGACCACGGTGATGGCGAGCACGGCGGGGTAGTTGCCCCAGCGCTCGGCGGCCAGGGCCTGGGCTTTTCCGTTCCATGAAGTGATGAGGCCGCCGAGTTGATAGGCGAGCCCCGGCGCGGTGGCGCGGACAGGTGCGGGGGCGAGCTCAGTGAGGTAGGCGGGGACGACTCCCCAGGCGCCCTGCACCATGAACTGCATGAGGACGGCTCCCGCGCCGAGGGCGACGGCGGTGTGGCCGTAGGCGTAGAGCGGAATGACGGGGATGGACAGCAGCGCGGCGGCGACGATGGCGCGCTTGCGTCCCCACCGCTCAGAGAGCGCGCCGAAGACGAATCCACCGGCAATGGAGCCGAGGCCGTAGAGCACTCCGATGAGGCCCACGATCTGTGGAGTCAGTCCCATGTGGACGGCCAGGAATGTGGGATACAGATCCTGGGTGCCGTGGGAGAAGCTCATGAAGGCGGTCATGAGCAATACCAGAAAGAGAAACGTGGGCAGGAACGCCAGCAGGTGCGCGGGAATTGCCGGTCCCGCGTGGGGCACGGCGCGCTTTTTTGCCCCGGCGAGCCAGATGGGCGACTCCTCGACGCGCGTCTGGACATAGAGGACGAGCAGCGCGGGAGACGCTCCGAGGATAAAGAGGCCGCGCCATCCGATGGAGTGGAAGAACAGGGCAAAGGCCGCGGAGGCAAGGATGGAGCCGAACGCGTAGCCCTCCTGGAGAATGCCGGAGAATGCGCCGCGGCCCTCTTTGGGCAGGGTCTCGAAGGTGAGCGCAGCGCCGACGCCCCACTCGCCGCCCATGGCAAAACCAAACAGTGCCCGCAGCACCAGCAGCACGGTCATCGACGGCGCAAAGGCGCAGGCCAGCTCAATGACGGAGAAGCTGAGGATATTGATGATGAGCACGGGCCTGCGGCCGTAGCGGTCTGCCAGCATGCCGAAGACCACTGCGCCGACGGGGCGGAAGGCCTGGGTGAGAAAGACCGCGCCCATCACGGCGGATGGTTTGGTGCCAAAGTCCGAGGCGATGGCCTTGACGCAGAAGATGAGCAGGAAGAAGTCGAGGCTGTCGAGTGTCCAGCCGAGAAAGGAGGCTACGAAAGCGTTGCGCTGGGAACTGCTAAGGCCCCTGAAGTCACGAACGAAGGACATTGGCGGAAGCATACCAGACGATTCAGTGGTATGGCGCGGCTTGCGGTGAAGCTGAGGTGCGGTGCGGGCAGGTCATATTTGCAGGGGCTTCAGTCGTGGCCTAAGATTCAGGTGCAGCCCACATGGGGACTTTGAGATGCGGAAACTGGCTCTGCTGTTGTTGTTGACGGCGATCGCCCTGCCGGCGATGGCCGCCAAACGAGTTACGGTGGAGCAGTTGGAGCAGGTACTGGCCGCCGCACAGGGCAAGAAGGACGCCAAGGTTGCGCAGCAGCTCTCCAACCTGGAACTGACCGAGCGGCTGAGCGGGGCGCGGCTTGTGCGCTGGGAGGCGAAGCTGCCGGGCGCGGAGTCGCGGCGCGCGCTGGTGGTGCTGGCGGATATGTCGGCGTTTCTGGCGCCCCCGGCGGCGGAGATTCCCGCGACGGCCGCGCCGGATGTGGCCACGCAGCAGAAGATCATGGCGATGGCTGTGGACTATGCGGTGAAGACCATCCGCAATCTTCCGAACCTCATTGCAACGCAGGACACGATCCACTTTGAAGATACGCCGTCCGTGCAGCGCGCGGACGCTTCGATCACGATGTATGCGCCGCTGCACGCCGTGGGACGGTACACGAGCACGGTTCTCTATCGCGATGGCCGCGAGGTTGTGGATTCTGGCGCGAAGAAGGGCAGGAAGCAAGGAACAGCGACGCCGTCGCTGGCGACCTCGGGCGTGTTCGGGCCAATTCTTGGAACGGTGCTGGTGGATGCCGGCCAGGGCAAGATTGCGTGGAGCCACTGGGAGCAGGGCGCGGCGGGTCCGGTGGCGGTGTTCAGCTTTGCCGTGCCCACGAGCGAGTCGCATTATCAGGTCGAGTTCTGTTGCGTCGCCGGAAACTACGGTGATGGCGTCTTCAAGGAATTTTCCGGCTACCACGGCGAGATTGCGGTTGATCCGTCGAGTGGAGCGATTCTGCGGCTGACGCTGGAGGCGGACCTGCGGCCCTCGGCTCCGCTGGCTACCTCAGACATTCTGGTGGAATACGGGCCGGTGGAGATTGGAGGCAAGACGTACATTTGCCCGGTGAAGAGCATTTCTGTAACGCGTGCGCCGCCGGCAGCGCCGACGCTGCAGAACTATCGCGGCTCGCTGCTGGACAACAACGGATCGGCTGGATGGTCCGCCGATGGAAAGCATCGCGAACGGCAACAAACGCTTTTGAACGATGTGGTGTTTGAGCAGTATCACGTGTTTCGCACCGAGGCGCGGATGCTGACCGGCGAGAACACGGGAGAGGCCGCGCATGCGGCTGCACCTGCGGCTGGCGCGGGTGTTGCAGCAACTGCCGCCGCACCGGAAAAGCAGGAGACACCTGCGCGGACTGAGGCTCCCGCATCGGCTGCGGCTGCGCCTGCGGTTCCGGCTGCGCCTGCGGTTGCGGATGCGGCTGCGGTTGCGGATGCGGCTGCTGTTCCAGCGACGGCCGCGGCTGCACCAGCCCCGACGCCGGAGCCGGCGACGCCTGAGATCAGCGTGGCGGAGACGGCGGCGCTGCCGGATGTGCCTGCGGCTGCAAGCGCGACCGCGCAGGGGAAGAGCTTTACGCTGCGCGTGATGACGCGACTGGTGGACGTGGACGTGGTGGCGCTGGATAAGAAAGGCCGCCCGGTCACGGACCTGAAGCCGGACGATTTTGAACTCTACGACAACGGACGAAAGCAGGCGGTGCGATTTTTCAGCCAGGCGGGCGCGGCGTCTGCTGCGCAGATGACGCAGAGGCAGACGGCGTCGGCAACGGACCAGGGGGTCTTCTCGAATCGCAAGGGAGAGATTGCGGAGGCGATGCCCGGGGGCGGAGCGACGGAAGGCAGCGCGACGATTCTGCTGGTGGATGCGAGGAATCTGGCGTGGACGGATTTGACGTATGCGCGTGAGCAGATGCTGAAGTTTCTGGAGAAGCTGCCGGCGAGCGAGCGCGTGGGGCTGTATGCGCAGGGCGCTCGCGGGTTCCAGGTGATGGTGGAAACGACGGCGGATCACGCATTGCTCGCGTCGAAGCTGCGCACCTGGATGCCAAATGCGCGTTCTCTGGCGGCGGCGCAGGAGGAAGAGCAGCGGAACCGGCAGCAGATTGACACGGTGCTGCACGCAGAAGATTTGCAGAACGTAAACGGGAGCACGAACGCTCCGGGGCTCACGACGACGATGTCTGATCCGCAACTGCGCGACTTCGGCGGGAATCCGGGGCGGGATGCGCTGGTGATTCTGGTGGGCGTGGCGCGGCATCTGGCGGCCATTCCGGGGCAAAAGAACCTGGTGTGGGTGGCGAGCGACAACGTGCTGGCGGACTGGAGCGATCAGGCCGCCGGGACCGAGGCGGGCGGCAAACACATCGAGGGCTTTGCACTGCGCGCGCAGGATGCACTGAACGACGCGCACGTAAGCGTGTTTCCGCTGGACGCATCGCAACTGGAAACGATGACGACGGATGCGAGTCTGGCGAACTCGAGCGTGGAACTGTCACCGAGCGTGACCGCGCCACCGCCGCACCAGGGAGGCATGGCCGGACCGGGGCTTGGCCGCACGACCGCCGAAATGCAGCAGGATATTCATCCGATACGCGGGGCGATACAGGAGCTGGCGCAAGGCACCGGTGGCCGCGTCTTTCGCCGGGCAGGCAGCATTGCGGCGAGCCTGAACGAAGTCATCGAGGACGGGCGGGCGGCTTATCTGCTGGGCTTCTCGCCCGACACGCCGGCCGACGACCAGTATCATGCGCTGACGGTGAAGGTGACCGGGCGGCGCGGCGTTGCCGTGCGCTACCGCACGGGCTATCTCTACGCAAAGGAGCCGGCCACGATGAAGGAGCGCTTCCGCGAGGCGATTTGGCAACCGCTGGATGTGAGCGGAATTGCCGTGAGCGCGCGCCCAGAGGCGGCCTACACGGGAGCCATTCTGAAGCTGAACATCGCCATCAACGACCTGGCGCTGCAACTAGTCGGCGGCAGGTGGAAAGACCGGCTGGATATCTTTGTCGTTCACCGGGGCGTGGATGACCTGCACGCACGCATCACCGGCCGGACCATGATGCTGGCCCTGCTGCCCGCGACCTATCAAAGCCTGCTGGAGAAGGGTGTTCCATTCAACCAGTTTGTAGAGCGAGGCGAGGACTCGGGGTCTGTGCGCATTCTGGTGGTCGATGAGAACTCGGGGCGGATGGGTTCGGTGACGCTTCCGGCGGCGATTCTGCAAGGGAAGCCCTGAAGCGGACGCGGTCGGGCGATCCACTGCGCGGAGCGCGTTTCAAAAAAAACCGACAGGCTTGCTTATTTTGCGGCGTTTAGATGCCGGGGGCAAGGCCCTGACTGATCGGGAGCGGGCGGCAGAAAATATTTGTTGCAACTAATATCTGCCTTGTGGCGTCCAAAAAGCACGAGCATGTTCCGCGCGGCGCACTGGGGCTTCCCCGCTGGCGCGGCTCTCTCCGGCTCCGGCATCCCGGCTCAGCCGGTCATCCCAAGCGGCCCATGGCCCATGTTGAAAGGAATTTGATTGATGAAGCGTTTGGCACTTCTCACTGGCATATGCGCGCTCGCGGCTCCCCTGGCCGTGGCGCAGACTTCCACCTGGGTTCCCGACAAGCCGCACAGCGAGGTTGACTTCTCGATTCTGCACATGAGCCTGTCAAAGGTGCGCGGCCACTTTGGCAACATCGGCGGAACGATTGTGACGAGCGATGCGGATATCACCAAGTCCACCGTGAACATCACGATTGACACGACGACCGTGGACACGGGCGTGAGCATGCGCGACGCGGACATCAAGAGCTCCAACCTGTTTGACACGGCGCAGTATCCGACGGCGACGTTCGTGAGCACGAGCGTGGCGAAGCACGGCGACGGCCTCACCGTGAACGGCAACCTGACGCTGCATGGCGTGACGAAGCCCGTAGTGCTGGAAGTGGAAGGCCCGACGGGTCCGGTTCCCGGCATGGACCACAAGCCGCACGAGGGCTTCTCGGCCAGCACCACCATCAGCCGCTCGGCTTTCGGAATCGGCACGAAGTATCCGACATCCATTCTGGGCGACGAGGTGAAGCTCACGATCGACCTGGACGTCGTGAAGCAGTAAGCGCAGCGTGCCGGGATGAAGGCGGCCGGCAGAGCCTTCATCCCGGGCAGGCAGGACAGAGCGGAAAGGGGTCAACGAATGGCCGGTTTGAAGCGTGAAATCGCACAGGCGCGCCCTTTCTCAAGCATCCATGAAGAAACGTTTCTGAATCTGCTGCGGACTTCTGATTGCCTTCATCGCGCCTTTCAGCGGAGAAGCCGCGACTGGGGCGTGACCTCGACGCAGTACAACGTGCTTAGGATTCTGCGCGGCGCACAGCCGCAGGGACTTACCTGCTCTGCCATCGGAGAGCGAATGATCACGGCCGTGCCGGACATTACGCGGCTTCTGGCACGCCTCAAGGCTCTGAAGCTGATCCGGCAGCAGCGTGACCGGCGCGACCGGCGCGTGGTGTGGACACACATCTCCGAAGCCGGGCTGAAGCTGCTGCGCACAATGGACCCGGAGATACAGTTTGCCCCCAGAGAGTTGCTCGGGCATCTGAACCAAGCGGAACTGACGGAACTGACGCGTCTGCTTGAGCTGGCGCGGAAGAACTGCGCGGGCGCGCAGGCGCAGGCGAGTTGCAACACTGCGGAAGACGCTTCATGCGTTGCGCAGGAATCAGCACCGCAGAAGCGGGACTGAAGCGCGGAAATGCGGCCGCACCCCGGCAGCTTACCGGGCTGCGACCTTCCTCATGAGAGTCTCTTCTGCCGAGTCACCCGGAATGATCTTGTTGTGCAGGCAATACAGGGCCAGCTCAAGACGGTCAGAGACGCCGAGCTTGTCGTAAATCTTGCGCAGATAGTTCTTGATGACCTGCTCGGTGGTTCCCAGCTGGAAGGCAATCTCCTTGTTGCGCTTGCCTTGGGTAATGCAGGAGATGATGGCCGTCTCCTTGGGCGAGAGGCGCGGCTGAGTGCGGGGCGTGACAAGAGAAGCGGCCTGCGCGCGGTAGGCCTCAATAACCCAATTCACTGACTGATTATCAATCCAGGTTTCGCCGGCGGCGATTCTGCGCACGCAGCGCACCAGCAGGTCAGGGGAGATGGAGCGCGTGATGATGCCACGGACCCCGCGCCGATACAGATCGACGGTCTGGGCCTCATCGTTTTCAAGGGCCTGCACGATGAGCTTCAAATCGGGGGCAACTCGCAGCAGGTCGGGAATGGGATTCGGGACGCCGTTCAGCATGCCGCCTTCGAGCAGCACTACATCGGCAGGGTAGCGCTCGACACATGCGCGCAGATTCTCAAGCGAGTCAGCCTGCGCGACAACCCGAATATCGTCTTCAAGCGCAAAGATTTTGCGAATCCCGACGCGGTAAATAGCCTGGGAGTCCGCAAGAATAATGCGGATTGAGCCGGGCGTGACCGGTCCATCGAGAAATTCACCATCAGAAGATTCGTCCAAAATATCCATAACTGGCAACTAAATCGTCACTTCTTTCAATTACTGCTCAACGAACTGATACCCGTCTATTGTTGCTGCGGCATGATACAGGCCTTGACTTACGGAGCAGCGTACCACACGACCGTGGCAGCGAACCATAACATCTCTGGGGGTACCAAAGACGCCGCCGGGCATCTGGAGCGAAAAATCGATGTTCTGGCCAACGTTGAGTGAGTTGTCCAGTTCAAAAAGGACTCCGTTGGCCGAGACGTTGCGGGTCTGAGCCGAGAGCCTTTTTGCGCCGGCGGAAAGCACCGCCTGAAGCTTGATAGGAAAACGGACGGCACAGCGCACTTCCGCGCGCTCCTGCTGCGGTTGGTTACGCCGGTGTTCCAAGGGAGATTTCGGTTTCAAGGTATCCCTTTTTCCAGCTCTTAAGATCCCCAGATGTGGGCCTGTCCGCAACAGTATCTAACTTTCCCCCCTACGCCTAGGGCACGAAAGTTTAGGCGGGGTAATCGATTAGGTAACAGCCGGGGGAAAGAGCGACGCTCCGGGCCCCGCGAGCGGAACGCGTGGACATGCCTTGCGGCTCGGAAACTTCGGGCGGGCCACGCTCATTAAAAGAACGCGGATCGAAGCCGATGCAGGGTAGCCAGGAACCGCGATGGGCGGCTCCGTCTGCCCGCCTTGCGGCGAGGGTTCGGGAAGGCCCTGAGCTGGTATACGTTTCCGCGGCCGGCGCCTGTGACACGCCCAGGCAACGCAAAAATCGAGAATTTTCCTTTGCGGAGAGCGCATTTTCCGGTCTTCGATGATCGTCTTTGGATGCCCTGAGGGGCGACAAGGGACATGAATCCGCCATCATCTCTCCCGCAGAACGGGCCTCAAACTTTAATGCGGTACGCGAAGTGGCCTATTGTAAATAATAGATTCTAAAACTAATTATTCTATTCTCTCTCAAAAACGGACGAAAATGACGCTGAAAAAAGAAATTTATAAAATAGTTACTTTTTAGGTAGCCAAGGTACAACTTTTGGGTTAGTCTTGCGTTGCGTAATTCATTTACCCCTAGGAGAGTACGTAAATGTTTTCGACCTCACTTAAGGTTTGCGCTGTAGTTCTTTGCGCCGCATTGGCGGTTCCGGCCAGTTTCGCAGCTAGCTCTATGCCGATGAATCCGTTCCCGACAGGCAAGGTCGCTGCCGCGGTTCCAATGAATCCGTTCCCGACAGGCAAGGTCGCCGTTGCGGTTCCGATGAATCCGTTCCCGACAGGCAAGGTCGCCGTTGCGGTTCCGATGAATCCGTTTCCGACAGGCAAGGTTGCTGCCTGATTCCAATCAATTCCCATTCCCGGAAGGGCAATGGAAAGTCCGCAAAGCCGGCGTATTGTATTTAAGCTGACCGCAGCGGGTCGGCTGCTACACTCAATCCATCGCGTTGGTCAAGCTTGAATGCAACACCAATGATGCAATTGGCTAATTTACTCTGGATTGCCGGTAGCGTGGCCGAGGCAGCAGTTGTCGCACTGCTCATCTA
>JAJXXG010000765.1 GCA_021781255.1 Acidobacteriota bacterium | reverse complement strand
GGCCAGCTGCGCAAGTTCGGCGAAGATGTCTCCGAGCAACTGGAGTACATCCCGGATAGCTTCAAGGTCATTCGTCACGTGCGGCCGAAGTTCGCCTGCAGCGGCTGCGAGCGTGTGGTTGAAGCGCCTGCACCATCGCGTCCGATCGAGCGTGGCCTTGCCGGGCCAGGGCTGCTGGCTCACGTCCTGGTTTCGAAGTTCGCTGACCACTTGCCTCTATATCGCCAGTCAGAGATCTACGCTCGCCAGGGAGTAGAGATTGAGCGTTCCACGCTGGCCGGCTGGGTAGGTGGAGCAAGTGAGTTGCTTTCTCCACTGATCGATGCGATTCAGAAGCATGTGCTCGCCGGAGCCAAGCTTCACGCCGACGACACGCCGATGCCGGTGCTTGCACCTGGCAGTGGCAAGACGAAGACTGGGCGTCTCTGGACTTATGTGCGCGATGACCGGCCTGCAGGCGAAGGCACTGCGCCGGCCGTCTGGTTCGCGTACTCGGAGGATCGCAAGGGGGAGCATCCGCGGCAGCATCTGAAGCACTTCAAGGGGGGCCTGCAAGCGGACGCATACGCAGGGTTCCATCATCTGTACGGCGATGGCGCCATCTATGAAGTCGCATGTTGGGCGCATTATCTGGAGAGAGGATTTATCTGGAATACCTTCCCAAGAGTGGTGCCAGCGGGAACCGAAGTGGTAACTGACTCCAGATAATACTGGCAAGCGTCAGCGGTAGTTGCCGCGTCGGTCGCTTTATGAATCAGCAATTAGGCCATTTGGATAAACGCGAGAAGGAAGTCTTGTGTCTGTGGCGCAGTGGCGATATCTCTCTGGGATCGGCACGAACCTATTTGGATTGGGTCCGACGCTTCTACGCCTACTGTGAGCGGCTCGGCCTTGATGAAGTTGCTGAACTGAGTCTGGAGGGAGCTTTGCGGTTTGCTCGCTCATATGTGGGACCCAGAACCAAGGGACCGGTTGGCGCCAGCAGTTGTCTCATTGCCAGAAATGCACTCCACGCATGGGCATATGCAATCCGGGCTCTGGGAGCTGCTCTACCGGAGTGGAGTCCACAGCGCGCCCAGGCTCCCGTGTCACCTCTTCTTAAGGAGTATTGCGAATTCCGTCGCCGCCATCGCGGCGTCGCAGAGGGAACCCTTCGCCGAGACTTGGATGATGTGCGCATTTTTCTGTCGCTGCTTCGGAAGAGTCGCAAGTCTGTGAACAGGATGACAGTTTCCGACATCGATGTATTCGTCAGGCAACAGGCAGAGCACATGTCCAGGCGGACTGTTGCCAGATCCTGCACGTCTCTGAGGTCTTTCTTGCGCTTCCTGCGCAGCACTGGCAGGCTCCGACGTGATTTAGCGGCCTGCGTCCTGGCTCCACGGGTTCGCATGACGGAACGGCCACCACGTGCTCTTCCATGGAAAGACGTGAAGCGAATAATGGGTTCTATTTCGACGGCACAATCACCCGGCAAACGCGACTTCACCATGCTCCTGATGATGGCACTTTACGGAATGGGCGCAGCCGAGGTTCTAGCGCTGCAACTTGAGGACGTGAACTGGCAATCTGGGATCATCTCCGTGCGTCGACCAAAAACCGGTGCCCAGATTGAACTGCCTTTACTACCTCCGATCGCGAGAGCGCTGGCCGCATATCTGAAGAGTGAACGTCCCTCATGCGCACAAGCCCGGCGGGTATTTGTGAGCACGATGATACCGTACAACCCACTGACCAGCGGCGCAATCCGTCACCGGATTCGCGAATACGCACGGAAGGCTGGAGTTTCCGCCAAGGTGATTGGTGCACATGCATTTCGACATACGCACGCCTGCAGACAGGTCGATGCAGGCGCCAACCTGAAAGTCCTCAGCGACATCTTGGGTCACCGCCGACCCTCTTCTACTTCCGTATACGTTCGCGTGGCACTGCGGCGTCTCCGGGGAGTAACACTTCCGGTGCCGAAATGAAGGCGCTCTTCCGCAGTTCCTTGTCCAACGATTTGCAGAAGTTCCTTCTGTTTAAGCGGAGCTTGGGCTACCGCTATGACAGGGCTGAGTTCACACTGTTGGAATTCGATAGGTTCGTGCTGAAATATGCTGCCCGCCATCGCAAGTGGAACCTCAGCCAGGCGATGGTTGCATGGCTTGCCAGCAAGCCACAACGCAAGGCTGTGAGCGTTTCGATGGACGCGGCTGTGCTACGGCAGTTCTGTTCCTACTTGCGACGGCGCCCGGCCTGCCCACTTGTTCATGAGCCACTGTGGCCGCAGCTGCCCACCGAATCCACGTTTACGCCTTACGTGCTATCGGAAGGCAACATAAAGCGATTGCTCGAACTCACCACGATGTTGAAGCGACCACCGTTCCGATCTGCTTTATACAGGATGCTCCTCTTGCTGTTGTATTGCACGGGCATCCGCTTCGGCGAGGCTCTTCGTCTCCACTTATATGACGTGGACACTCACGCGGGCGTCCTGTTCGTGCAAATGTTCAAAGGCAGAGCGAGATGGGTCCCTTTTCACCGTTCACTGGCGCGCGAAATGGAAAAGTATCTTGTGGCTCGGCAGGTGTTCACTGGTGCGATTCCGAGACCCGACGACCGCTTCTTCGTCGGGGTCAACTGCCAGACTCTGCCTGTCGGCACCGCGGGACACGCACTGCAAAAGCTATTTCAGAATGCCGGCCTGAAGCCGGCACGAGGTCGTGTAGGGCCGCGTCCGTACGATCTGCGTCACACCTTCGCGGTCCATCGGCTGAGTCGCTGGTATAGCCAGGGCGCGGACCTCCACGCGCGTCTTCCCTGGTTGTCCGCATACATGGGCCACGATGACATCCTGGGAACCGAAACCTATTTGACTGCCACCCCCGAACTCCTCGAACTGGCGGGCAACAGGCTGCGGCGTCGTTATCTGAAGTCATCCACAGGGGAGAACTTCCAATGATGAGACGACAGAAGCAGAATGACCTCTTGACGTTGGTCCAGAGCTTCTTCCATGACTATCTTGAACGCGTGCGTGGAGCCAGCGGCCACACCATCCGCGCTTATCGTGACACGCTCAGGCTGTTCTTCCTCTTCCTGGCGCATCGCCGCAACGGATCTGCCGCAGACCTAACTCTGGACGATCTTCGGGCAGATGCCGTACTTGCCTTTTTGGACCACGTAGAATCTCGCCGGGGTAATTGCGCCGCAACGCGGAACTATCGTCTGGCTGTTTTGCGGAGTTTCGCACGGCATTTGCTGCGCTACGATCTGGGTCGCGCCGAACAGTACGGCAGAATCCTTGCTCTCCCTTCCAAGAAAGCAACTGTCCATGTGGCGACATATCTTGAACCGGAGCAGGCCCGTGCGGTTATAGCAGCTGTGGACCCGAAATCTGCGTCCGGAATGCGCGATCGGGCGCTCTTGCTCTTCCTCTACAACACCGGTGCACGGGTCAGCGAAGCCTTGAGCGTTCATCTCCGGGAACTTCACCTTGATCGTCCGCGGCAAGTGCGCCTCTTCGGCAAGGGACGCAAAGAACGTCTTTGCCCGCTCTGGCCGGAAACGGCAGAAGCACTGCGCAGGATCGTCAACGCAGACTCCGGAGAGGAGCCCGTTTTCCGAAATGCTCGCGGCGGTTTCCTGACTCGCGATGGCGTGGCCTATCTACTGGGCAAGTATGTGCGCCGAGCTTCTGAATCGATGCCTCACTTGCGCACACTCCGCGTTACTCCCCACGTCATGCGCCACAGTTGTGCTGTCGCTTTGTTGCAGGCGGGCATCGATGTCTCCGTCATCAGGGACTATCTCGGACATGCTTCAGTCGCAACCACAAGCCGTTATATTACTGCAAACCTCAAAATGAAACGTGACGTTCTCGAGGCCTTCTGGAATCGCTCCGGCCTCAAAAGAACATCAGGCCGTTCATGGCATCCATCGCCAAAGCTCCTTGCCTTCCTGGAAACTCTCTAACGTGGTTATCTGGAGTGAAAGATGCGAAGAACCCCGTTTGAAGCAGCTTCGGTGCGACGCTTCAGCAAACACTCCGGATAAATCCTCTCTCCAGATAATGGCTCTTATCCAGAGCTCTGGATAAGGCTCATGCACGCCGCAAGTTTCATGAGATCCATGTCATTCATGCATCGCCCACAACAACCGAGGCTCTTGCCAGAATCGGCGCTCTCTACGCGATCGAAGACGAGATACGCGGCAAGCCCGCCGATCTGAGGCTGAGTCTCCGTCAGTCGCGAGCAAGGCCACTGCTCGACGATATGCGCAACTGGATGGAGGAGGCACTGCGTTCGCTGTCAGCGAAGAGCGAAACCGCGGCGCCGATCCGATACGCGCTCTCGCGCTGGCGTGCCCTCACACGCTACATCGAAGACGGACTGTTGGAGATCGACAACAGCGCGGCCGAGAGGGCGCTCCGCGCCGCGGCTCTTGGACGCAAGAACTACTTGTTTGCAGGTTCCGATTGCGGTGGAGAACGGGCCACCGCCATGTACAGCCTGATTGGATCGGCGAAGCTCAATCGTCTCGACCCGGAGCTCTACCTTCGAATGGTACTGGCCCAGATCGCAGACCATCCCATTACCCGCATCGAGGATCTCCTGCCCTGGAACCTCGCCCTGACCTTGATGGCTCAATCCTCCCAAGCCGCTTAGACACTCTCATCAGGTGCCCGCCAAAACAATAGTGGGCACTTCGAGGATCTCTCCCCACATAGGCCAAGATGGGAGATCAGGACGCTTTCGCAGATCCGCCCAGGTTAGAGCGATCATTTGCGGTCACCGTAGACCAGTTCTTCCAGCCAGCAAGACCATTGCCCGGTCGGGCACAGAAAGCTGTTCCGCAAGACGCTGGAACTCTTCGGGGGCGAGAACATCCTTGTCACGTAGACGCTTCGACGAGGTTCTAACCCTGCTGATGGGATTGAAAATAAGCCACTCATATCGGATGGCGTGGTTGTACAACCTCGATAGAATGGTTTTGCTTTCGAACTTGGCGCTAACGCAAGAGAATGCAACCATTCTTCGACCTCCATCGTTCGAACTGCGCTGAGTCGAAAAATGTCCTCACCAAGGTTCGATATAGCGTTTGAATCATACTCGATGACTTTCGTTCGAATGAGAATGGGGGGGACACTGCGAGAGAGTCCCCGAGGAGGATCGATGAGAACTCATCTTTGTGCTATCGCGTTGCTGATTGCCTCTGCCGCGCTACCGATGATCGCGCAGCGTCGTGTGCCAAAAGACCTAAGCGGGGTGAGGGGATTCAATTACCAATCTGCTGAAACCATCGGCCACGCGGAATTCTGGCTTCAATACAGTCCTTCGGTCACGGAACGAGATCTGGATTACGCAGCGCGACTCCAGTTGAATCAGGTTCGTGTCTTTGTCCCTTACGCGGCGTGGGAGAGAAACAAGGAAGGTTTGAGGAAGAATCTCCTCCACTTTGTGCGTGCCGCGCATGCGCGTGGCATGGGCGTGATGCCGACTATGCAGTACAAGTTCGGCGAATGGCGCGACAAGGCCGCCTGGCCCAACGCGCGCCCGTTTGTCGCAGACCTGGTTGCTACCATCGGGAAGGAGCCCGGCCTCACAATCTGGGATGTAGAGAACGAACCAGAGTGCTGCAAACTGCCTCCAACTCCGGACAATCGGTTGCGCATGGAGCATGCCATTTACATGGCGAAAGTGTTTCATGACCTCGACCCGGTGACACCTGTAACGATTGGCGCAACGTTTGCCGAGAATATGATTGCGATGGGCGATGCGGTGGATGTGCTCTCGTTCCACGACTACAGCCCCACGCGCGCGCAGATTCGCGCGAACATCGCGAAGGCGAAGCAGTACGCGGCAAAAGTGGGAAAGCCGCTCGTAAACAGCGAGATCGGATGCATTGCCCGGGCTAATCCGTACGATGTTGCGCTCCAGGAACACATGCAGGCCCACGTTGGCTGGTACATCTGGGAGTTGATGATCACCGGTAACTGGGGCAGTGTGCATGGAGTGTTCTATCCAGACGGCACGGTGCGGGATCCTTCCATTGCGGCTGCCCTCTTGGGCTTCTTCCGCAACCGAGGACCGAACGTTGTAGAAGAAGTGCCCGACCGCGAAAACCACTTAACCGAGGCGGTGGTGAAAAACAAGGCATGGCTCGTGGCCTCTGACGCTGCGTGGGATGCCGGACTGGACCTTGCGGAGATCTCTGCCAACCTGATTGAGGCTGCCCAGTTGGCGCCCATGCACGATCTTCCCTCAAGGCAGGTTGCACTTTTGCGCAACGGACCGCCGAACCTGCCGGCGTTACGCTCGATCCTGCAGCGATTCACTTCTCTGCTTGAGCCGTACGAACTTCCCGCTGGAGATCCGCGCCGATCGCGGCCTCCCGGCTTTATTCCGTGAGAGACGATGAGGGATGATCCCGCACGTCTTCCGGCGTGCGGCCTGCCTGCTGTACAAACTCACCGGCCTTTGGCGAGCTGTCGATAGAGGACTGAATCAACTTCCTTCTGCTGCTGATTGCTGGGAATGTTGTTCTCCAGCGATACCCACTCCTTGTACAGGCAAAGTTCACGCAGTCTCCACCTCGAACTCAAACAGACTAATGCTGACTGGTGGAACCCGTATTGTCTCCGGCATTCCTGCCTGTTCAGTCTCGTCAATTTTGACCACGGCCTCCTTGCCAGCCTCATTGGCGGAGTTCACGCTGGGCGGCGCGATCTGGTACAGTTTGCCCCTTTCGCGCAGCCTCAGTGCCCTTATTCTGGGAGTGAAACTGTGCCCATCCTCCGTGGGGTTCACGACGGACATAAGGAATCTCTTCCGGTCATCTGAAAACGCTGCAAAGACATCCAGCGGATAAGTAGGGCTGCCGGTAGGTGTCGGCCCTTTATCCACATAATCTGTTCCGCGAACTTGCCGCTGCGGTGAATCGCCGTCGACCATAATCGGAACGGCGTTGAGAAACCGCGTCTGCAGGAGCTTCATCACCACTCCCTCAGCCGGAAGTCCGACTGCGTCGCCGGTGATATCAGTCAGCAAGCGGAGTCCTCCGGTTGCGCAGCTGGCTGTGATCTTATCGGAGTGCCGAAACATTTCGTGCAGGCAAAGAGCATAAGAGAGTGGCCCAAGCATGCCGGGCAGCGGCTGGTTCTGGCCGTTCGCCGAGCGCGGACGATTGCCCCACTCGTCAAAGATGAACTTGATATTGGTCTGCTTCAGCCACGGCATCTTTTCCACGTACCTGCTCCAGCAATCGAAGGCACCGCCGATGCGATTTGCCAGCCTGCGAGCCTTGTGCGGCAGCGGATCCTGCACATCCACGTAAAGCTGTTTTTTCGCGTCGAAGGCCAGATTGGGATAGGCGTAGGTGTGCTCGGAAAGATTGTCAATGTTGTTGGTGCATTTCTGGAGCAACCATCCGTCCCAGTCGTAAATCGACCCGAACTCGTAGGGCAGCTTTTCAGTAACCGGCGGCTCCCAAATGCTCGGGAAAAAGTTCCCTTTCTTCTCCGCGCCGTCGACGGATTTCTCACAGATGCTGGCTCCGGAGATCGTTACCTTGATGTCAGGATCGACGGCCTTCATCGCCTCGACGATGTAGTTATGCTTGACCCAATATTGATCGAGCGACATGTGACCGTACTGCCAGGGACCGTACATCTCGTTGCCGATGGTCCAGTAACGAACGTTGAAGGGCTCGGGATGCCCATTCTCGGCGCGCATTCTGCCCATGCGGGTGTTGATGGAACCGTTGCAGTACTCAACCTGCTCGGCCGCTTCGAGAGCGGAGCCGAATCCGCTGTCGATCGCGACATTGGGCTCTGCTCCGACCATCTTGCAAAGGGCCATGAACTCATGAAGGCCGACGTCGTTCGATTCAACTCTGTCGGACCACATCGGCTGGAGGCGCGGCGGACGCTTATCACAATCGCCGAGGCCATCGCGGTAGTCGTAGGCAGAAACAAAGTTCCCGCCGGGCCACTTGAACATCTTGAACCCTTCCTCCTTGAAGAGCCGAATCATTCCAGAGTGGAATCCCTGCACATTGTCCGCGGGCATCAGCGATACGGCACCCACGTGAAAAGTGCCCGCGCCAGTGCCGAGGATTTCCAGTTTCGCCTCTTCAGTATCGGCACCGGGAGTGAACTTGAATGGAAACTTCTTGTATTCGCGGGCAAGCGCCGGGATCGTAATCGTTTGCGAATCGCCATCGCCAGGCCCCCAAACCAAGCGAACAATGACCTTAGCGCCGGGATCGCCGGCCAGAACTAATCGTCCTTCGTAGGTTTTGCCGCCGCCGATGCGCAATCTGGATTGCCGGATGCCGTGCGGCTCGGAAGAATCGAGCTTCACCCGCGGGCTATGCTTGCCGACATAGGCCCGCTCGGCATCCATTTCGACAGTTCCCTCCGGCCCGACCGGCTTGAAAGGTTCGCCAAAGAAGCGCCGGAAGAAGGGATTCGCGGGAGGAGGCGTGGGTGCACTGGTAATCGCATTTGCAAATTTTCTATCGGTCAGGACCTCGGCCCACACTTGCGTCGTTGCCGGTTCCATATAGCCGCCAAAGATCAGCGGATTGATCGGCGCGCCGCTCACGGACGCATCGATCTTGACCTGGATGATTCCCTCTGTAACGGCGAACGCCTTCATCTCACTCTGCAACACCGCGGCTCCGGCTACGGCGCCTGCAACAAATTCCCGTCGATTCATTGGCATCGTTCTCTCCTCCCGCCGTCATTCTTGAGTTCAAAGTGTTTCCGGTCACGATGATACTTGGATTCGCCTTGTTCGACTTTCTTCCTCACGCGCTCATCACAGGTCCAGGAAAATGCGATGAGATTCAATGCAAGGCGACTATAACAACGTGATCCGATCAATGTACAATTCGTTGGTTCGAACGGATTGATCGCGATTTTCGATGAAATGTGACTGGCCGTTTCTCCGATGCCGAAGCGCGGAATTTCAATTGGAGATCCAGGCTCGGAAGCGCTGCCTAAGACGCTGCACAAGGCTCTCCGCTGCGGGCGATAGGGTGAGATCCCTTCATTGGAGCAGCTCGATCTGCCGGCTAAGGGACCTGCTGCTGAGTCCTCATTCGAGCGCCGACTCTCCCCTTTCCCTCAGGTCGCGCAATGGGATGGCCGCAATGATCCAGCCAAAGCCTCAAGCTTCCGCTGCATGGAAGAGCCCATCCGGTGAACAAATGGGATGCTTCCGAAAAGCAGCGAGTCCGTATGCATCGCTCAAAATCATCGGGAGCGAACGAGGCAACCCAACTGTGTAACGGCCGAGGTCGCAGGTACACCATTCGGATTTTCGACTTCCAGAAGAAAAAGGCTTTACTATTGACGCGACTCAATCATTGCACGATACGTGGTGCTCAAACGGGCTTCGGAAGGTGGGTTCATTACAGGATGAAAACTTCAATTTCGTGTTTCCTCTTATTTTTGCTGGCGGCTGCGGTAGCAGTTGCGTCGAACTCGACGCTGCCGGACGGAACCGAGTTTCCGTCCTGGGAGAAGGCGCTCCATTTCTCCAAGACCTATTACGTGGATGGGCAAGCGAAGAACACCGATGACAAAGGGCCGGGCAGCAAGGAGCGTCCGTTCCGCACGATCAACGCGGCAGCCCAGGTACTGCAGCCGGGCGAACGGGTTGTGATTGCCGAGGGCGTCTATCGTGAGTGCATCCGTCCGGCACGCGGCGGAACCAGCCCCGATGCCATGATCAGCTACGAAGCTGCGCCGGGCGCGAAGGTGGAAGTGAAAGGCGCAGCAGTCGTGAAGGACTGGAAGCCCAGTGAGGGCTGGAATTTCGGGCTTGACCCAGAGACGCACCATCCTGTTAAGGCATGGGAGTTGCGCTTAGATCCGTCGATGTTCCCGAACGGCTACAACCCCTTCGAAGTGGACAACGTGCTCGGCAATCACATGTGGCTCCGGTATGCGCAGGACAATATGTCGACC
>JAJXXG010001211.1 GCA_021781255.1 Acidobacteriota bacterium | reverse complement strand
ACCGAGCAAAGTGTACCACATCCCTCGCTGGATGCAACACCCACCTGTTTTGCCTGCTCCCGCACGCCAATCCGTTCCTCCTCGGCCGTGCCCCACCGCTCGTGTTTCCAGCCCGGTGCAGGCGCTTGCCTCAGCGCCGCGCTGTCCCATTCTTCCTGCTTGTTTTCCACCCTCTTCGAGACTATTTTGAGACATGGCGTCTCCGCCTCGCCGCGTCCTAACCCAACATTCCGTGCCTGCTCTGCACCGCTTAGATCCGGTGGCAACTCCATGAGTCCATCTCCATTCCCATGCCCATTCCCATTCCAAGGAGCCGTGCCAATGCAATCGCCCATCGATACTGCTCTCCGGTCGGCCTTCTCCCGCCGCGCCTTTTTCCGCATGGCCGCCGGCGCATCGGCGCTCGCCGCCTTGCCCGTCACGGAGCAGCAACTCGCTCTCGCCGCGCGTCCCCACTTCGCCGACCCCAACATCGGCATCCACATTGACGCCAATGAGAATCCCATGGGGCCTTCGCCGGCCGCGCGTCAGGCCGTCCTCGACATACTCCCCCGCGGCGGCCGCTATCTCTTCAACATGGAAGATGAGTTGACCGAGCTGTTCGCCCGGCAGGAGGGGTTGGACCCCGAAAGCGTAGTCGCCTTTGCCGGATCCTCCTCACCGCTCCACTACACGGTGCTCGCCTTCACCAGCAAAACCCGGCCGCTCGTGGTCGCCGACCCCGGCTATGAGGCTCCCTCGTGGGCCGCCCAGGTCTCCGGAGCGCCGATCCTCAAGGTGCCTCTTGCCGACCCGCACGGCGCCGCCACTCACGACATCAAGGCCATGCTTGCCGCCGCATCCAACCCCGGCGTCCTCTACATCTGCAATCCCAACAACCCCACCGGCACGGTAACGCCGCAGGCCGATATCGAATACGCCGTCGCCCATGTGCCAGCCGACGCTGTTCTCCTGATCGACGAAGCCTACATCCATCTCTCCAACGCGCCCAGCACACTCCGCTTCGTCCGGGAGCGCAAAAACGTCATCGTCCTGCGCACCTTCTCCAAGCTCTACGGAATGGCCGGCCTCAGGATGGGCTTTGCCATTGGCCGCCCCGATCTGCTCGCAAAGATTGTGCCGCTCGGCGGGCAGGATCCTCTGCCGATTACCGCCATGACCGCCGCCAAAGCCAGCCTTCTGGAACCCGGCCTCGTGCCCTCCCGCAAGCAGACCATCGCCGCCATTCGCCAGGAAACGCTTGCATGGTTCAGCGGCAAGGGTTACGCCACAACGCCGTCTGACAGCAACTGCTTCATGCTCGACGTGCGCCGCCCGGCCTCTCCGGTCCAGCAGGCCCTGGCCGCAAAGCAGGTCTTTGTCGGCCGAATGTGGCCGGCCTGGCCGACCAGCCTGCGTATAACCGTGGGCACGCGCGACGAGATGCGGACCTTCCGCGAGACCTTCCTGCAGGTGATGAGCGGCTCAAACGCGGAGATCGTTCCCCCGCCACACCCCAGCCGCTCGCACTTCCGGCGCATGGTCTGAGACCCGAATCGGCAGCCTCTGCCTACCCCAAGATAAGTGACCTGCATCACATTTCGCAGTGCCTACCAGCACATTCAGCCACCCGGTATGGTGGCACCCTTGCTCGTACGAGGTGCTCCTGATGACGGATTTGGGGCCAAACCGGTGGACCCACCCGGCAGTCATCCTGGTCGCAACGGACCTGACTGACCTGGAGCGGCTGATGACCTTTGCCATGGGGCAGGCATCGGAGACGGGAGCACGTCTTATCCTGCTGCACGTCTTGCCCGGCGGCGGCAGCATGGCCGTCGATGCTGTGGGAATGCCCTACTATGATCCCGTTGGCGCTATCGAGTTTGCTGCAAAAACCCTGGAGCCGTGGTGCACCATGGCCCGCGAAAGGAATATCATCTGTGATGCCCTGGTGCGCGAGGGCAACGCCGCCCAGCAAATTGCGGCCTCTGTGCGGCAGTTTCAGGCAGACCGCATACTTCTTGGAACTCGGAGCCGGAGCAAGGTAAGCAAGCTGCTCCTTGGCTCTGTAGCAGAACAAGTGCTGCGCTCGGTCAACCTCCCGGTCATTACCGTGGGACCCGAGGCTCATCTCCCGGTGGGGAGCAGCGGCGGCGAAAAGGTCGTCCTGCATGCCACCACACTTAGGGAGGCCTCCCGCCCGAGTGCAGCACTTGCCTGCCATATAGCAGCCGTACAGCAGGCCCGGCTGGTTCTGCTTCATGTCCTGCCGCCCATCGACGAGATGGAGCGCGGGGGCCTGCCCACCGGACTCGCCTCAACCGCCCTGCACGAGCTGCGCAACCTGGCCGCTGCGGTTGGCACCACCGAGTGCGGTTGTCCCGTGCACGTGGAGCCGCTGGTCGTGCACGGCAACCCGTCCATTGAGATTCTCGCCACCTCGGTTGAGCAGCGCGCATCGCTCATCGTGCTCGGCGCCACTCACCGCTCCGCGCTGCAGAACCTCACCCGCGACCGAACCATCTACCGCGTTCTTGCGCACGCCCACTGCCCCGTCCTCACCCTGCACGAACCCATGGCGCAGGAGAGCAACGGCCAGCCGGAAAAGCTGGTCACGCAAATTTAAGCGGTTAAATCGAGAAGGAAAGAACGCGCTGACCCGTCCTCAGGCAGTCAGGCGTTCCAGCTGATCCGGCTTCACAATCGTCAGGCTTGATCCCTTGATTGTGATCCACTGGTCGCGGCGGAACTGATTCAGCAATCGCGTCACTGTCTCGCGCGAAGTGCCCGCCATGTTGGCGATCTCCTCGTGCGTCAGCGCCATCGTAAAGCGAATCTCCGGCTTGCCGTTGGCGGCGGAGCGTCCCCAGTCGAGCAGCAGTCTGGCCAACCGCCCCGCAGCGGAGCCGGAAAGCGCCAGCCGCTTGGCATCATGGAAGACCGTCAGATACTCGCCGGAAAGGGATTGCGCCGCATGCATGCTGGCGATTCCGTGCCGTCCCAGGAACTCCACAAACTCCTGCTTGCGCACGGTTTTCACCTGGCAGGGCTCAATCGCCTCGGCAGTCACTTCGTGGGGAACATTGGCCAGGACCGCGCTCAGGCCCATCACGTCGCCGGGCCCGGCAATCTTCAGAATCATGGTCTTGCCGTCCCGCGAGGTGGAAGAGATCTTAACCTGCCCGAAGCAGATGATAAAGACGTTCCGCGCTGGGTCACCCTCGGAGAACAGCTTGGCTCCCCGGGCGTGGCTCATCATGATCCCGATCTTGTCGTAGTCCTGCAAAGCCTCAGGCGTGAGGTTGCAGAACATCCGCAGATGGCGATGCTCGCAATTCAGACAATCTTCCGGGGGGCGATGGGAGTGTATTCCGGCCATACCTAATCCGCAGGTCAAGTTGAAGTATATCGCACTTTGGGGCGGTACACGCCTGCGAATTGCATCACAAGCATGGCGTAACGCGAAAACGTTTTAATGCCTTGAATCCATTGCAGATTCAGAGGATTACGCCGCCGACGGACCAACACTGCGGTGCCGTACCCCTGCCCACCGTGTCACCCGGCAGGCGTTGTAGGCCCGCGAAACCTCCCGCGCGAGCTCCTCCAGAAGTTGCATCCTGAGTGGAGGATACACCGCAAACGCCTGCTGCAGCGCCTCAAAAGGAAGCATCAGCAGCGAACCGGCGCTCTGCCCCACCAGGGTATAGGTATGGCGGCCATCGCCCAGCACCGCGGCCAATTCCACCAGGTCGCCGGCGCGCACCGTCCCCAGCGTCAGCCGCGACTCCATCCGTTCTGCTTTGCGCACCAGTTGCCCGGCGATCACCACATACAGTCCGCGGCACACGCCACCCTGTTGAAAGATCGTCTGCCCCACATCAAACTCCATCGTCTGTGCGGTTGTGTTCAGCAGGTTGCCAGTGGCGGGTGGACAGGCCAGAAGCTCCGCCAGCGGGTGCGCCGCCGCGGAGGTCTGAGGCCCGTTGCTTGCCCCTGATTGCATGGTTCGTTCTCCCGTTGCCCCGGTCTGTTCTGCGTTTCGAGCGCGGGCTTCTCTCTTGCTTTGCCAGTCCGCCTGTTCAGCCTGGATACTCAAACCACCACGAACTTGCATTGAACCGCGTTGCATGTTTGCCCACTCAAGCCACATTTCTGTTTTTTGTTGCAAAAAACAGATACTGGAGGCAGGCTACGGAACTGCATCTTCCGTCGTCCTGCCCCCGCTGGATTCAATGCTCAAGCGTTCCCTCGCTCTGGGCTAATCCGCTTCCACTGGAATACAAACTTCGCGCTCTGTGGCAACCGGCGCTGTGTCCGGCGGCACACATAGTACGGGCACGCGCGACCGCGCCAGCAAAGTAAAGGCCGTTCCATGCGGACCCGGCGTCTCACTGGCGCGCTTGACGCCGACAATCAGTATGCTGGGGCGGAACTCCTCAATCGCGCCCGCCACTGCCTCCTCCGGTTTGCCGTCCTTCACCACGCAATGCACCGGGAAACGGCTCGTCTTTAAGATGCCGAACTCCTCCAGCGTGGCTGCACATGGATTCGGAAAAGCCGAAGCCTCCGCCGCCTCGCGCGCATGCACCACCACCAGCGTCCGCTCAAACTTCTCTGCCAGCGAAAGCGCATCCGACACCGCGGCGTCCGTCGCCTCATTCCGCTCCATTGCCAGCATCACCGGTCCACCGGGCACCGGGCGGAACTCCCCGGCGTTCCAGTCTGCCGCCACCGCCAGCACCGGGCACGGAGCATGCCGCACCAGTTGCTCTGCCACGCTTCCCACCACCACCGGCCCGGCGCCCTCGCGCCCCTTTGTGCCGATTACAAGCAACCCCGCGCCATACTGCCGCGAAACGTCCACCAGCATCTGCGTCACCGCGCCCTGGCGAATCTCGGAGTGGCTCGGGATCCCCTCGCTCAGCAGTTCGGCGGCCATCGCGTCCAGCGCCGCAAGCGCCGTCTCCGGCATGGCTTTCCGGACGCCTCCCGGCACCGTGTCCACCACGGCGTACTCCAGAGGGTCCAGCCCGTGGGCCAGCACAATCCGGGCGCCATAGGCTGAGGCAATCTTGCGGGCATACTCAAGGGCAGCCCCCGAGCGGCCGTCCAAGGCGGTTGCCACCACAATCGTCTTCAATCCCGATTCAAAGCTCATCCCTAGCCTCCCGACTGCGCTCCGGGTACAAGCGACTCCCTTCGGCCCTCCACTGCTGCTCTACTGGATGGGCCGTCAACGCCTGCTCCGCTGTCCGGCAAATCGTCTAACTGCTTTAACCGTTCGACTTTTCCGCGAGCCCGGTATTTGGGCTCATGGCTTTCGAGTCTGCCCCAGGCGGCATAGGCCAGGCAGTGACATCATTCACCCCACCATGTGATTCAGATCACTTCGCTACCGATAAAAAAGGACTTGCCCGGTGCCGCTGCCGCCACAGCGGCCCCAATCTGCCCTCCCATAAGGATTCCTGTGTACACCCACGGGGCAAATACGATAGCCTGTCTCGCGTCATGAAAAACCCCATGAAGTCCATAAGACAATCGTTTTGCTTTCTTCGCATGGCATGCCTGCTTCCGGCCCTGCTGGCATGCGCAATTGCTGCCTCTGCCCAGGCGCCGGTATCCGATTCGCCCGAAATCGAAGCCAAAGCCCACGCCATGCTTGCCAAGCTGTCGCTCGATCAGAAAATTCAACTGATCGGTGGCGTCGACAGCATGTTCACCTATGCCGAGCCGGTCATCAACCTGCCCCGGCTCAAGATGTCGGACGCCTCGGTCGGCGTGCGCACCTGGGGCCCCACCACGGCCTACGCCGGCGGCGTGGCGCTTGCCGCCACCTGGGATCGCGGCTTTGCGCGCTCCCTGGGTGAGGGACTTGGCAAAGACGCCCGCGCCCGCGGCGTCAACTTCCTGCTCGGCCCCGGCGTCAACATCGCCCGCTCGCCCGTGGCCGGCCGCAACTTCGAGTACCTCTCTGAGGACCCTTACCTCAACTCCGAGCTCGTCGTTCCCTACATCCAGGGGGTGCAGTCGCAGGGCGTGGTAGCCACGGTCAAGCACTACGCGCTCAACAATCAGGAGTACAACCGCCACAACGTCGATGTGGAAGTGGACGAGCGCACCATGCGCGAACTCTATCTCCCCGCATTCGAGGCCGCCGTCACCAGGGGCCACGTGGACGCCGTCATGAACTCCTACAACCTGGTCAACGGCTCCCACGCCACGCAGAACGATTTCCTCAACCTGAAAGTGCTCAAGGGCGACTGGAAGTTCAACAGCATCCTGATGTCGGACTGGGACGCCACCTACGACGGCGTTGCGGCAGCCAACAATGGCCTCGACCTCGAAATGCCCTCGGCGCGCTTCATGAATGCCGCTACCCTGCTGCCCGCCATCAAGGCCGGCACCGTCAAGGAGTCCACCATCGACGACAAGGTGCTGCGCATCCTTCGCGTCGCCCTGCGCTACGGCTTCCTGGACCGTCCCCAGCTTGACCTGGCCCAATCCACCTACTCGGTGGCGGACCGTGCCGTCGCGCTGCAGGGCGCTCTGGAGAGCCTGACGCTGCTTAAGAATCAGGGCAACCTGTTGCCGCTCGACCCCGCCCGTATCAAGACGATTGCCGTGATCGGCCCCAACGCCTGGCCTGCTGTCGTGGGCGGCGGAGGCTCGTCCGAGGCCCGGGCGTTTCAGCCCGTCAGCATCCTCACCGGCATCGCCAACCTGCTCGGCCCCCATGTGCATGTGCTGTACGCAGGCGGCCTGCCGGAGATGACGGACGTCTTCCGGCGCACCCGCTGGGACGGCGAGATCCAGGTTGCCACCTATCCCAGCAAGGACTTCACCGGCACGCCTGAAACCAGCCGGGAGCGGCGCATCAGCTCCTATAAGCAGGAGTGGTGGGGTCCCGCCGACAAGACGCCGCGCAGCATCCGCTACAGCGCATCCTTTAAGGCAGACAAGGCCGGCAAGTATCTCATCCTGGCCGCGGCCGCCGGCAGTGACCACTACAAAGTGATGGTCGACGGCAAGCAGCTTCTCGATCAGGTCCAGGTCGAGGGCCAGACGCCGGAGACGGCCTCCATCGACCTCGCAGCCGGTCAAACGGTCAAGGTTGTCGTGGACTACCTGCCCGGCTTTGCCGGAATCCGCTTTGGCATGGGCATTCTGAATGAGGACGAGATGCTCTCACCGGAGGTGAAGCAGTTCGCCTCCGCGGCCGATGTCGCCGTTGTCGCCGTCGGCTTCGATCGTCCCACCGAGGGCGAGGGCCACGACCGCACCTTCGGTCTGCCCTGGGGTCAGGATGCGCTGATTGAGACCGTTGCCGCGGCGAATCCGCACACGATCGTCGCTCTCACAGCCGGCGGAGCGGTTGATACCAACCGCTGGCTAAGCAAAGTGCCCGTCCTGCTGCACAACTGGTATCCGGGCCAGGAAGGCGGAACCGCCATCGCCGAAGTCCTCTTCGGCAGGCACAACCCCGAGGGCAAGCTGCCGGTGAGCTTTGACCGCAACTGGAGCGACAACCCCTCCTACCACGACTACTACCCCATCCCCGGCGCAGACACCAGGCTCCACGTTACAGAGGCGGGTCATGCTCCCGTGGACTATGTCATTCCGCATGTGAAGTACCAGGACAAGCTGATGGTCGGCTATCGCTACTGGACGACCACCGGCAAGCATCCGCTCTATCCATTCGGATACGGCCTCAGTTACACCACCTTCCGCTTCTCCAACCTGCAGGCTCCATCCCTGCAACTGATCGGGACCATCGACCCGGCAGGCGTCTCCGTCAGCTTTGACGTGACCAACACCGGCAAGGTGGCTGGCGCGGAAGTGGCTCAGCTCTACGTCTCCGATCCCTCCGCCAAAGCGCAGCGCCCGGAGCGCGAGCTCAAGGGCTTCGCAAAGGTCAATCTCGCTCCCGGTGAAACCCGGCACGTCACGCTCATGCTGAACGCGCGCTCCTTCAGCTACTGGGACGAGTCCGCCCACAAGTGGACAATCGATCCCGGCAGCTTCATTCTCCATGTCGGCGACTCCAGTGAGAACACTCCGCTGCAAGGCGAGCTCACGCTCAAGTAGCCACTCCGTCACCGGCGTAAACATCCCGAGGCCCTGCCCAGCGCAGGGCCTCGTGTTTTTCTGTCCCGCTGCTCTCCCCGCCTTTGCAAGATTCCTGCACCGCCGCCGCGTCCGTGGGCTACACTGAGCAACCAGGCTCGACCACGAAATATGCAGGGGGAACGGCATGAATGACTGGACGTTGTTGCAGCAGGATCCCTCGGAGGCCCTGACCCGGCTCCATTACTTCTCCTTCAACAAGAAGCACGCAACCGGGCAGGTCGAAGCCCGCATCACGGTAAAAGAGTTTGCCACCGCAAAGACGATTGACAGGAAGTTCTACGCCACGGCAGACCTCTGCGTGAACCAGAAGACTCTCCGCTTCCAGCCCGTCGGATGGGGAGAAACGCTGCTCATCGCACTCTCAGAGTGTCTCCGCAACCTGCGCCGGTTCGACTACGAAGAGTGCGCAGAGGCTTCTCCGCCAGCGTCGGAATAGGCCTGCAACATCCCCGCGCAGCATCCGCATCGCATCCTCCCCCGCAAGTGCCGCCACGCCCGTCGGGCACCGGTGTGCCCGCCCTCGACAATCGGTATCATCCAATCATGAAGCGTGTTCTCTTGTCCTGGAGCAGCGGTAAAGACAGCGCATGGGCGCTGCATCTCCTCCGCCGCCAGCCCGATGTCGAAGTCGTTGGCCTGCTCACCACACTGAACTCTGAGTTCCAGCGTGTCGCCATGCACGGCACACGCCACTCCGTATTGCAGGCACAAGCCAGCGCCGCGCTACTGCCGCTATGGGTCATACCCCTTCCCTGGCCATGCTCCAACGAGGTCTACGAGCAGCGCATGTCCGAGGCCTGCCAGCGCGCCATCCGCGAACACGTGGACGCAATCGCCTTCGGAGACCTCTTCCTCGAGGACATTCGCGCCTATCGCGAGAAGCAACTTGCGCCCACTGGCCTGGAGCCGATCTTTCCCCTGTGGCAAATCCCCACCGACGAGTTGGCGCGGCAGATGATCGACGGAGGACTCCGAGCCCGGCTGGCATGCGTGGATTCACAACAACTCAGCACATCCTTTGCAGGCCGCGAATTCGATGCCGCGCTGCTACGCGACCTGCCGCCCCACATCGACCCTTGCGGCGAGCGTGGCGAGTTCCACACCTGCGTCTACAGTGGGCCCATGTTTGCCCAGCCGGTCCAGTTGCAAACCGGAGAGGTGGTCAACCGTGACGGCTTTGTCTACGCCGACTTTGCAACGGACGCAAGCTGAAACAACCGCACAGTGCCGCAGTCATGCCATGGCATGGCTGCGCGCGTCACTTGCCTGCGGGCGCCGCTTCCGGCAGCCCCACCTCGCTGGCCGCAGCCAGCGTGTGCGTTGACCACCAGCGGTCGATCACAAGTTGCCATGCATCGCCACGGCCAATCCACATCTGCGCATCGCGGTCATAGCGGGCCATGTTGTTCTCCAGCCAGTACGGGCGGTTATCGCGCAGCCACGCCTGCTTGTACAACTGCCCCAGCTGCGTGTAGCCGTCGCGCATGTCCTGCATCTTTCCGTTGTTTGAGGCGATGGTCTCCAGCAGCTCAGACACCTCATCCCAGCGCGTCTTGTCGCCGGCAATGGCGCGAGCCTGGCTGTAGATGCTGGCGCACTCGGCCGCCTCTTCAAACTTCAGCCCGATAAAGTCCATCCGCCGCGCGCCCAGTTCCATGGCGTCCAGCGCTTCCTCGTTCTCCAGCTTGCGCCCATCGGCCTTGGCTGCGGCGCGAGCCTCGGCTACCAGCGTAATGGCCTTCTCGGCAGCCAGGCGCATCTGCGGAGCCACCGGCAGCAGCTTGACGCTGGCCTGCTGGCCCTCCTGCGAAAACGGATCCATCCAGAAGTAGCGGTCCTCCACGTCGTACAGTCCCGCCGTCCGCAGAAGCGCATGCG
>JAJXXG010001260.1 GCA_021781255.1 Acidobacteriota bacterium | reverse complement strand
TCTCCGAAGACATCTTCACGATTCCGCCCGAAGACATCGAGAAAACCAAAGTCGACATGACTATCTTCGACGGCAAGCTGATCTACCAGCGATAAGTTGTTGTTCAAAATGCAGAGATTGCATCTGTCATTTCGATCGTGGGATCAGAAAGCTCGTTCTCAGGGTTTTACCGCCATTCGTTAAGGGAATTGCGCTCTCACCCTTGATGAACCCTGCCACTTCCGACACCTCAGACCTCGGCAGAATCGAGCTCGACTGCACCTCGATGGCCAGCCGCTATCGGGTGCCAGTTTTTCTGTCATCGGCGCGTTCAGCCCAGAACTCTGAGTCGCGTCCGGAATCGGACGTTCTGCGCTATCGTTTCGGCTTCCGGTGCGTCCCTGTTGCACCAGATATGATGATTCCGTCATCTTCCTGTCATGTTGGGCTTTTCGCCTGTACAAGTTACGCTTATCAGCCGCTAAAATCTATAATGGACACGTCCGTTAGCGCTCGATAGACTGGCGATGCCCTTCAATTCACTCCAGAACTACAAAGGTTTCCGCCAAATTCATGGCCTCTCAACTGTCACTTATCCGCTTCGTGTGGAAGAATCTGTTGCGTCGACGGCTGAGAACCGTGCTCACACTCGGCGGAATCGGAATGGCGATCGGAGCCTTTGTCGGCCTGGTGGGCTTCTCGAACGCATTTGAAAACGAGTGGCTCCGCATCTATTCGAGCAGTGGTACCGACATCGCAGTGATTCAGCAGACCTTCTTGAACACGTCCTTGCCGGAGTCCGCTGGAGCAACCCTGAAGTCGCTGCCATTGGTGGAGAAGGCGACGCCCGTCATATTCAACCTGATGGCGCTCACCACCGACGTGAATGCTCTGGCCTACGGATGGAAAGCAGACAGCTACGAATTTGACTCACTGCAGATCCTTTCAGGTCGCCACTTTCGCGACGGCCAAGCCGAAGTCATGCTTGGCGATCTGCTGGCAGATGATCTCAAGAAGAAAGTGGGTGACACACTGGAGATCCAAGGCTCTCCGTTCACGGTGTGCGCAATCTACCATGGCAGTTCCGGCCTGTTCGCCGATGCCGTAATTATGCCGCTGGACCAGTTACAAGGACTGAGCAGCCTGCAGGGTAAAGCGTCAACTTTTGATGTTCGGTTGCGTCCGGCGCCTGCTGGAGAGTCCCAGGAGCATTATCTAAAGCGTGCACAGGCACAGATTGAAGCGGCTCTGCCGGGGTTGCGCGCAGTTCCCGCGGCAGAGCGCGCGCGTAACAATCAGTTTGCCCAACTGGCGCATGCATCTGCGTGGGGCACTTCCTCTATCGCGCTACTAATCGGAATCCTTGGAATTGCCAACACCATGGCCATGTCAGTCCACGAGCGTACACGGGAGATTGGTATTCTGCGTGCGCTTGGCTGGAAGCGGTGGCAGGTGTTGATTCTCATACAGTTTGAAGCAGCTCTTCTAGGAATAGGCGGCGGCTTTTTAGGAATCGTATTTGGGTGGTGTGCACTGCACCTGCTCGCAGCCCTTCCGCAAACTGCAAGCATCGTTTCTGCATCCTTCCCGGTGCTCCTTCTGGCCCAGGCACTCGGGATCGCCGTGCTGGCGGGGCTCATCGCCGGCGCTCTCCCAGCGTGGCGCGCTGCGCGACTTTCTCCGGTGGAGGCGTTGTGGTATGACTAGCCCCACACTGGAAGTGCGCAACCTGTACAAGAGCTACGACGACGGCAAAATCGAGGCTCTGCGCGGCGTGGACGTATCGATCATGGCTGGCGAATTTCTGGCCATTACCGGACCGAGCGGAAGCGGCAAATCCACATTGCTTCACATGCTTGGGGGGTTGGATAGCCCGACGAGCGGCGAGGTCCTCTTCCGGAATGCCAGGCTTGGCGAATCCATCAATCTCGACACATACCGCTCACAACACGTCGGATTCATCTTTCAGGCATTTCACCTGATACCGACGCTGCGAGCTGTTGAGAACGTGCAGCTACCGATGCTGGCCCTGAGCCACAAGGGATTCGATCGCTTCGAGCGAGCCTATGGATTGCTGAAAGAATTAGGCCTCGGACACCGATCACAACATTATCCCCATGAACTTTCAGCTGGTGAGCGGCAGCGTGTTGCAATCGCGCGCGCACTGGCGAACGCCCCTGAGATCCTGCTTGCCGATGAGCCAACCGGCAATCTGGACAGCGTGAATTCAGCGCGAATCATGGAGATTCTTACAGGCATTCAAAGGCACCGGAGAATGACGCTCATCGTCGTCACGCATGAAAATGAAGTGGCGCACTCGGCGGCCCGCCAGATTCGCATCCGCGATGGAAAGGTGGATGCATGATCTTGAGAGTCTTCGCTCTGGCTGCGTCAATGCTGTTGCCAACGGCTGCTCTGGCCGCGGATGTTCCAGCACCTCTGACATTGGCGAAAAAACAAGTAGAGACCGCCGACTATCGATTGACGGGACACCTGGTGCGTGTAGACGAAAAGGGTACCCGTACCAGCTACGGTATCAATATCAAGGCGCACTGGTTTCCGGGCATGCTGCGCGTCCTGTTCGAGGTCACTTCACCAAACGACGCGCGTGTTCATGTACTGCTGGAAATGCGGCCGGGCGGCGAAAGCACCATTCGGGTCGCGCATCCCGGAGACGCGAAAGCAGCCACCTTGGCATTCGAGAAGTGGACTGAAGGTCCGCTTGGTTCTGGATTCAGTTACGAGGATTTTCTTGAGGCGCCGTACTTCTGGTCAGGCCAGAAGTCGCTCGCAAAAACGAAGTACGGCGCTCGTAATTGCGACTTGCTTGTAAGCACGCCGGGGGCAGCCGACCGAACCCATTACGCTGCAGTGAAAAGCTGGCTCGACGCTGAGAGCGGTTTTCCGGTACATGTAGAGAAGACGATGAAAGGCACGGGATTGGTGAAGGAATTCACCTACTTCGGCCTTAGCCAGAGGCAAGATACCTGGTATGCAAGCCAGGTGGAAGCAAAGATTCACGGCCGTTCCGGTTCAACGCTCCTCATCATCGATCGCGGCAGTGCAAGAGCGCACCTCGAACTTAAGGATTTCAGTTCCGCACAGCTGATGCACTTCTAGGAGACGTATGAATTACCTGTTCTTGATTGCCGGATTGGTAGGGATCCTTGTCACCGCAGGATTTGTATATCAATGGCTTGGCTCACACTATGATCAAAAGCGCTTCGCGAGTGCGGGCAGATTCGTCACGATCGGCAACCGGCAGCGGCTATACCTGCTCGAAATGGGATCAGGCGAAGCTACCGTCCTTTTTGAATCGGGGATTGCAGCCACCAATCTCAACTGGCTTCACATCCAGCAGAAGGTTTCGCGATTCGCCAGCACTGCGTCTTATGATCGAAGCGGCCTGGGCTGGAGCAGCCCCTGCCATACAGCGCGTACGCCGAGCAATATCGCCGAAGAACTGCACAAAATGCTCAGCGAAGCCGGCATCAAGCCGCCCTATGTACTGGTGGGGCACTCCTTTGGCGGGTTGGTGATGCGCAAGTTTGCGCTCCTGTATCCGCAGGAAGTCTCAAGCCTCATCCTGGTCGATCCGATGCGCTGCGAAGAATGGCCCCCGCTGAATCCCACCAAGCAGGCCGAGATTGACCGCGGCAAGAAACTATCGGGGTATGCGATTCCCATTGCCCGCTTCGGATTAGCCCGGCTCGCGGTGACTTCCCTTTTGTGCCGCTCGGGGCTTATCGCGGAACGGCTGGCTGGTGCGGCAGGCGACGGCGGCAGGCATGTGCTCAGGCGCGTGAGAAACGAGGTCAGCAAGATGCCGCAGGAAGTGTGGCCCATCGTGGCTGCCCACTGGTCACGGCCCGGTTACTACGCCGGAATGCGAAGCCATGTTGCGGCTGTGCCGGATACCGTGCAGGAGATGCAGGATGCGGCGCCGATCCGGGGAATCCCCGTACTGTTGCTCACGCCCGGAAAATCTTCGCCGCTCTCGGATGATTGCCTGATGAAGATTGGCGATACGGTGAAGCAGGTGATCGCACGCTCCAGCGCGCATTGGATTCATCTGGACGAGCCAGAGCTCGTGATTCAATCCATCCGCGAGATGGTAACGGCTGCCACATTCGGCACTTCAGAGATTGCGGTCGGGGCAGATTGAGCGTCGGCGCTGGCATGCGCATCCACGCCAGCGCTGGAGAAGCCTTCGTCCATCTTCCCTGAAAACCGCTCGCGCACAGCCCGGCGGAGGATCTTCCCGTTGAGGTTCTGCGGCAAACTGCCTGCCTCGAGAATCCAGATGCGGCGCGGCGCCTTGTACGCAGCGAGATTCTGTCTGCACCACGCCAGCAGGTCGCTTTCGTCTGCATTCGTACCCGGATGCAGCTCGACCGCAGCCGCGGGAATCTCACCTTTTTCGGCGTGAGGCAGACCGAAGGCAACGGCGCGGGACACAGCCGGATGAGCCAATACAGCTTCCTCCAGCTCACGAACGTAAACCGAGTAGCCACCTGACTTAATCACGTCTTTCATGCGTCCCACCAAACGGATCAAGCCAAGGCGGTTTCGTGTGGCCAGGTCGCCCGTGCGCAGCCAGCCGTCGCTGGTCAGCAGGTCCTGTCCAATGCTTGCGTCCTTCCAATAGTGCGGGGCAAGACCTCTGCGGCGAATCTGGCACTCGCCTGTGGCACCGGTTGGCACGGGCCGGTTATTCTCGTCAACCACGCGAATGCGAAACGGCGGAACAGGAAAGCACAAGTTGCCACTGCCGGGCATCCCTGAAAGCTCGATACCCATCATGGCGAGACCGCCGAGCTCCACCATGCCGTAGCCATTGATAAGTACCGGGGGGATACGCCGGCCTCCCGGCAGTCTGGCCAGCGCGCCGAACTCCCGCAGCCGTTTTCGAACTTCGGAGGGCAGATGGTCACTGGCTGACAACCACAGCCGAATGTTCGCCAGCCGCTCCGGTGCGGGATTGCTATTGACCAGTTTGGCAAACATCGCAGGTACGCCTACGAAAGCAGTAACGCCAAAGCGCTCGGCAACATCCATTGCCTGGGCCACGTCAAAATGGTCGAGAAAACAGCCGCGAATGCCTGCCATCAAGCCGTAGAGGGCAATGCTTACGGCCATGATGTGCGACCACGGGAGCGCGATGAGGGCAAGGTCTTTTGACCCCAAGAAGAGCCCGGCCAATACGGTGGACGCACGCGCCCCGAGCAAGGCGTTACTCGAAAGAGCCGCACCTTTGGGAAAGCCGCTGGTGCCTGACGTGTGGAATACGGCAACCGTTGAGGTGGGCTTGATGACAACTGGTGGAAACGACTCCCCGGAGCCGCTAACGCGCAAAAATCCATCCAGTGTGTCGAACTCATCGTCGGCCTGAATCCAGGTTCGTACATTCAGTGCCTGCCGGCTGCCAATGGTGCGCGTAAAGACTGCCTTGTCCGTCACCAGGATCTCGGTGCCACTGTCGGCCAGGATCCTGCGAACCTCGGCGAGCGAAAGAAGCGGATTCAGAGGGACTGCGATACCACCGGCGCGGATGATTGCCAGAAACCAATGGAAGCATTGCCGGGTATTCGTGCGATAAATGGCGACAGGCTGGCCTGCACGCAAGCCGACCTCGCGGCGGAGAAAAGCATCCATCGAGCGTATGTCCGCGTGCAAGTCAGCCAGATAGAAGGGACCAGCATCGTCGACGGCGACCTCGCAATTCCCTTTCGTTCGCACCAGTTCGTCTACAAGATTGGCTACGGTGACATTGCGATCACGCGAGAGTTGAATACGACGAAAGATATTCATTGCACGGATTCCGGTTTCCTGCCCCAGTCGCTGACAACACAATAATGAAACAATCGGTCGAGATACTCCAGCACCGGCGGCGCACATATCCCGGATGGTCCCAGCAGGCGCTCCGCGTTGCTGGTGTCAAACTGCATGCGCATTGTGAAGTAGTCCCGGTAGACGCGGCCATCGCGCAGCACGCGGCGCTTTCGTCCCCACAAGGAAAGAAACAGCAGCGGCCGCAGAGCTGCGAAGAAGAGCGTCGGGTTTACATAGCGCGGCTCAGGTGCGTTGAAAAATTCCATTGCGCGACGCGCGATCTGCTGGATAGTAGCGCTGCCGGCGGGGCCCGCGCAAAGGTGAACCGTGTTGCCCAGGGCGGCTTCATCAAAGGCGAGCCGCGCAACGGCGGAGGCCACAAAATCGACCGGGACTATATCCAAAACGGCATCAGGATAACCGGGGACGGTGCGCCACAGGCGGCGCGCATAGATCTTCAATGGCCAATACATCATCTTGAAGCTGGAGGTCACTCCAGTGCGGGAATCGCCCACGATGATGCTGGGACGCAGAATCACGATCGGCAGAGTATCCATGCGGGAACGGACGAGCGCCTCAGCCTCAGCTTTGGTCTGTTCGTATGAGTTTCTGTAGCGCTGACCAATGGCCAGCTCGCTTTCGCGCACCAGGTCCGAGCGTTCACCGGCCACATAGGCAGTGCCAACGTAAGCGAGGCTTCGAAGTTGACGTGCTTCGGCGGCAAAATCCAATACGCGGCGGGTACCCTCCACGTTAATGTTGCGTGCCTCGTCCAGAGAATGGTCAAAGCGCACAGTAGCGGCACAGTGAATGATGCGGGTCGTCTCTTGAGAAAGATACTGATACGTTGCGCTATCCAGCCCGCAGGCCGGGTTGCCAACATCTCCTGAAAAAACCTGGACGCGTGAGCGTTCCGCCGAAGGGACGATAGCATCGACGCGTTGCTGAACCGATTGGCCGGGTCTTTCGCGGATCAAGAGCGCCAGCCTGGCGTGCGGCAGACGTTCAAGCAGTTCGTGTACGAGTCGCGTACCCAGGAATCCGGTAGCGCCAGTTACTAGGATGAGTTCTTCTTGATTCATTGACAGGCTGGCCTCGATTCGCGAACGGCTCGAAGACCATTCTGCAGCTTGCAGCAACCGCTGGGGGACTTCTGCCATCCGTGCCCTGCAAGAGTAGTTCCCGAAATCGCCAGCAGAGCAATGGCCCGTCTTCTGTCCATTGCGGGTTGGGGTACATTACGGCGCGGTTTCAACAACTCCTCCAGAGCAGACTCCGTCTAGCGGAGTTTCAGAACTTGTTCGATGATATCTGCCGCACGGCCAGGTCCGTCCATCGCTAAGATAGTTTTTTGCAAAGCCTTTGCTGCTTCACGGTACCGAGCGTCTTGAAGAACCAGCGCGACGGCCTTTCGAAGCCTGGCCGCGTTCAGCCTGTGCCGTGAGACCACCACGCACGCGCCACGGGCTTTAACTCGCGCCGCCACACCGGGTTGGTCGTTGGCGAGTGGCACAGCCACCTGCGGTACTCCCTCGCGAAGAGACTCAAGCACGGTGTTGATGCCAGCATGCGTGATCACAAGCGCGGCCCGCTTCAGGATTTCCAATTGCGGAGCAAATCGCACCACCAGCGGATCGCCGGGCAGCTTTCCCAGCCTTGCCGGGTCAAGTCCGCCTCCCAGCGAAATCACCAGTTGCACCTCGAGTGCAGCACAAGCCTCCGCAATCGTTCTGAAGATTGCTTCCGAGCCGTTCTGAAGAGTGCCCAGCGATGCGTAAATGAGTGGGCGGCCATCGATACGCTCCCACGGGAACTCGATCGCCGGACGCTGCCCGGAATTTTCGAACGGTCCGGCATAGTGAACCCCGGCCGGCTTCTCTCCCACAATTTCGAATTCGAGCGCTTCCGGCAATTGGGCAATCTGAGCCAGCGGTGACAGCGCATCCTCGGAGCGCCTGAATGGATTCAGCCCCCATGCCACGCGCTGCCGATTCACGTCTCTGAAGATTGGAGCCGCTATCCGCAGTAGCAAGCCTATTGCAAGACGGTTTCGCAACCGGCTCAAAGCATCCTGCCCCCCAGCCCAACCAAACCAGAAGGGTGGAAACCGGTCGTCCTGCAGCAGGGGAGGAACCACGGCGATGGAGATCCACGGCAGTTGCAGGTAGTCCGCGACGCTTCCGGCAAAGTCCGCCTGATCCACCAGCAGCACGTCAACATTGGCTGCCCGCGCCGCCTTTGGACCATCGCGCAGCACCATCCGGGCTGAGTTTCTCACTCGCTCCAACGTGAATCGAAAGGCTGCGTACCCATTTAACCGGGCCAGGTGCTCATCCAGATTTCTGAGAGTGCCGGGCGGATAGTCCTCCAGGCCGATCGCATGAAACTCAATACCCGCGGCGCGCACGCGTTCCTCTGTGTCCGCAATCCCGAAGATCACTACCGCATGCCCTCTCAGTTGCAGACAGCGGGCCAGCGCGGTCATCGGATTGAGGTGACCGGTAGCCGGAAAACAGAATATTCCAAATCGCGCCATTACTCTTTCCAGTCCATTCCCTGCAATTACAAGTAGAACTGTTCCCGTTGCAGATTTCCAAGCTTCCTCTTGAGGGACTGATCCAAATCTGAGAGGGCACTCCTTCAATATTGCGATAACAGCGCGATCATCTCAACAGCCGACCGCGTTGCCGTTGAGCGCGGACATGGCTGGCTGGGCTCCTGGCATACATAAAGCGCGCTACGAGCGGAATTGACTCCTGCAGAATGCGTCAAAATGCACGCGATAAACGCAGCACAGCCTGCTAATCCCGCTTGGCACTTCACTGAAATGCCAAGCCGCCCACTGGACGCATCCTCGAAATTACTGAACACAGGCGGTTGGTGGATACTCTCATTACAGGCTCGCGCACGAACAATTCGATGGCAACCCGCCGTTCGGACCCTATGCGGTGCAAGCATCCCCGCCAAAACCAAAGCCTTCCTCGATTCACAAACCTCAGCAACGCTCCGTCGCATTGCAGGCAGGTCCTTGAGGCGTGTGTTCGATTGGATGGACGCGGTTCATTGCAACGCAGCCCGGTGACGCGCCCGAACCTCGCGAGCCAGCAGCTCATATTGGTCTTAGGCAATGTAGTCCACGCCTGCGCCGAGGGCAGGGTTGTTGGGCATGCCGGGGAGAATACTGCCGGCGAGCTGAGAGAGACCAAAGGACTGCGGATCGGGTCATGCTGGACACCGGCTCTTCCAATATTGGACAGGTGCTCGACTCGCAGGAGGTAGCCGACCTGCCAAACAACGGGCGCAACCCGTTTGTTGTGGCCACGTTGACGGCTGGAACCTACTCGGGCAACTTTGTAACCGGTTCCTCAAGCCAGTACAACCAGCCCTACAGCGGAACCGCTTCACAGATGCAGATTGGCGGCCTGGGCAATGCTCACCAGCTGGAACTGAACGGCATGCCCGATGATGCTCCGGGGTGTCTTTGTGCAGGATGACTGGCGCATCAAGCCGCGGCTGACGCTCAACCTGGGTCTGCGCTGGGATTACGAAGCGCCCATGACCGAGCGCTATAACCGTATGAACGCGGGCTTCTGCTTTACCTGCGTTAACCCGCTGCAGCAATCCGTCAACGGCCTCGCTCTCAACGGCGGCCTGATGTTCACCTCCGCCAAGAATCGCCTGCCCTATGGCAAGGACCTTGGCGACTGGCAGCCGCGTTTCGGCGCCTCCTACCAGGTCAACCAGAACATGGTGGTACGCGGCGGCATCGGCATCATCTATCTGCCCACCTTCGATCCTCCGGGCACGTCGGGCTACAGCGCCGGCACGGGCTACGTTTCGTCGACAGACGGTGGCATTACTCCCGCGGCGTCGCTCTCCAGCCCCTACCCCAGCGGTATTGTGAAGCCCTCAGGCAGTTCTCTTGGCCTGCTTACACAGCTCGGTCAGGGACTTTCGCCGGAGGATCGCGGCCACGTTCCGCCGCGGCTCTACTTCGGAGCATTCGGCATCCAGTATCAGTTGCCAGAGAACACCGTTCTCGATGTCTCGTATGTAGCCAACGCCAGCCGCCGGATGCAGGTCTCCAAAGGCATCAACGCACTGCCGGCGCAGTACTTCTCGCTGGGCTCCTCAGTGCTCAACAGCAAGGTTGCCAACCCGATGGCGGGCCTGA
>JAJXXG010001168.1 GCA_021781255.1 Acidobacteriota bacterium | reverse complement strand
GTGCTCGGCCTGCGCGACGAGGTCGGAGGCGATGTCGACGGGGTTGCCTGTGTCGCTGGTGACGAGGATTTCGGTAGGGCCGGCGAGCATGTCGATGGCGCAGTCAAAGGCGACGAGGCGCTTGGCGGCGGTGACGTAGAGATTGCCGGGGCCGACGATTTTGCTGACGCGCGGCAGGCTGGGCGTGCCGTAGGCGAGCGCGGCAACGGCGTGCGCGCCACCGACGCGATAGAACTCCGTGATGCCGAGCATGTGCGCGGCGGCGAGGGTCTCCGGCGCGGGCCTGGGCGAGACGGCAACGATGCGCTCGACGCCGGCGACCTGCGCGGGGATGGCGGTCATGAGCAGCGTGGAGGGCAGCGGATGACGCCCGCTGGGAACGTAACAGCCGACCGAGGGGATGGGACGCACGAACTGGCCGGTGACAAGGCCGGGGCGTGCGGCGCGGCTCCACGAGGCGGGAAGCTGACGTTTGGCAAAGGCGCGAATCTGCGCTGCGGCTGTGGTGAGGGCTTTGCGCAGCGCGGGGTCGAGTGCATCCCACGCGGCGGCCATCTCGGCGGGGGCGATGCGCAGTTGCGCCGGAGTTGCGAGGCCATCGAGTTGTGTGGCGTATTGAAGAAGAGCGCGGTCGCCGCGCTTCCGTACATCGGTGACGATACGGCGGACGGCGGGCAGCACGGTGTCCAGCGTTGCGCCGCCGCGTTGTTCGAGAGCGGCGAGCAGAGCCTGAGTCTGCTGCGCGCCGCGTCCTTTGGTTCGGATCAGTTTCATTTTCCGTCTCCGCTTATAGCACCACTTTGTTGAGCGGGTACTCGACGATGCCTGTGGCGCGCGCCGCCTTGAGCTTGGGAATAACGTCGCGTGCTACGCGCTCTTCTACGATGGTGTTGACCGCAACCCACTCAGAATTGCTGAGGTGCGAGACGGTGGGGGAGTTGAGCGCAGGGAGAACGGCGAGAACCTGGTCGAGATCGTCGCGTTTTACGTTGAGCATGAGGCCGACCTGCGATTGCGCATCGATGGCTCCGCGTAGCATGAGAGCGATCTGGTTGATTTTTTCGCGCTTCCATGTGTCGGCTAGTGCTGCTTTGGCGGCGATGAGGTGAGTCTCGCTCTCCATCACGGTGTCGATAATTTTGAGGTGGTTGGCCTTGAGCGAACTTCCGGTCTCAGTGACTTCGACGATGGCGTCCGCGAGCATAGGCGGCTTGACTTCCGTCGCGCCCCAGCTGAACTCGACCTTGACGTTTACGCCCTTCTGCGCGAAGTAGCGCTTGGTGACCTCGACGAGTTCGGTTGCAATAATTTTGCCTTCGAGGTCTTCGGCGCGTTCAAAACCGCTGGACTCGGGCACCGCGAGCACCCAGCGCACTTTGCGGCGGCTCTGCTTTGCATAGGTGAGAGTCGTAACGCTGGTGACGTCGAGACCGCTCTCGACAACCCAGTCGATGCCGGTGAGGCCGGCGTCAAGGACGCCGTGATCGACGTAGCGGGCCATCTCCTGCGCGCGAATCAACATGCACTCGATTTCGCTGTCGTCGATGGAAGGAAAGTAGGAGCGGCCATCGGCGTAGATGTTCCACCCTGCGCGACGAAACAGGGCAATCGTTGCATCCTGCAGGCTTCCTTTAGGCAAGCCGAGTCGAAGTTTGTTGTCAGCCACGGGCGGCCTCCGCTTTCTTATCTTCAATGGCGATGGGGCGGGTAAAGCAGCTCACCGTGCCTTCATGACAGACGAGACCATCGCCTTCCACCTCGACTCGAAAGAGCAGCGTATCGTTGTCGCAGTCTGTCGAAGCTGAGACGATGCGCAGACGGTTGCCGCTGGTTTCGCCTTTCATCCAGAGCTTCTGGCGGGTACGGCTCCAAAAGGTGACAAAGCCCGACTCCAGGGTCTTTGCATAGCTGGTGGGGTTGAGAAAGCCCAACATCAGCACCTGGCCGGTGCGCGCATCCTGGACGATTCCGGGCACCAGACCATCCATCTTCTCAAAATCGATTACTGCGGTGGTTTCGCTCATGACTCCTCTGGTAGTGACAGGTTGAAATGTTTATGCGCACAAACAAAAAGCCCGCGGCTTGATGGCCGGCGGGCTCGCTTGGATCCTGATCTCTCTGGCTGGTTAATTCAGTCCAGTGCAGTCCGCCGTCATGGAATGTCCATGATGATGGGTATGGCCGTGATGGCGGTGGCTCTGCATGTGTCTACAACTAATGTAGTATCGCGTGCGGGCCAGTGTCAACCGGCAATTGGCGAACTGCCGGCAGGCGCGGTCTGCGAGATCGATGCCTTTGATGTCCCGCTGGGCTGCTCGCGGAGAACTTCGATGATTTGCTGGTTGAGGCGGTTGCGGACTTCGTAACGTTCCGATGCGCGAGTGACGTATCGGACTGAGGCATCCACGCCTGAAGACGTCGGATGCATGTTGACCACCGGCGTAGCGGCGATGCGGCTAATGCTGTGGCCTCGCGCGCCCTGTCGCCACTCATTCTCCGCCAGGTGCACGTTCTGTTGTGTCTCGTCGAGCACGACCTTCAGGATGTGATCGACCTTTGCATGCAGGTCATCGGTAGCGGGAATGTTGACGGTAATTTCATCCCACATCCACTGGCCGGCGGTGGAAAAGTTGAAGTACTGGCCGCGGATGGCGTAACCATTCATGAAACTGGTGCGGCGGCCGGTCGGGAAGCCTTTATCGGCAAGGGTCTCGAGCATGGTTGTACTCATGAGGCCGACGTCAATCACCTCGCCGCCGATGCCGTTGATCTGCACCCAGTCTCCAACGTGAATGCCATTTTTGCCGATCAAGACAAACCAGCCCAGGAAGGCGAGGATGAAGTCCTGCATGACGATGGTGATGCCGGCGGTGGCGAGGCCGAGGATGGTGGTGGTCTGCTGCGGTGTTCCAAAGATGACGAGCAGAATCAGGACCACGCCGATGGCCTGGGTACTCATTTCGAGGACGCTGCGGAGAGTGTGCATCTGACGGCGATCGAGCGCCGGATGGCCCAGCAGGTGTCGAATCAGCGAGTCGAGCAGGATCATGCCGAGGCCGATGAAGGCGATGAGGGCAATGGACTGGAGGATCAGGTGCAACACGATGCGGTGCTGCAGCTGCACCTGCGAGGACCAGCGGGTATAGACATTGACGAGCTGCTGGCTCGTCTGAATGCGGTCATCGTAAATGCTCAGAATCTGGCGCTCAGCGCTGCGATTTTTGATGCTGGCCATCATCGACTCGTGACTGGCCTGCTGCGCGGCGGTTGGAGCGGAGTTTGCATCGACCTTGGCCTCCAGCGCGGCGTGCTGCGCGGTCAACGTCGCGATGTCGGCCTGGGTCTGCTGGATCGCCTGCCGCAGCAGTTGAGCGCGGTCGCGCTGGCTGAACCATGCTTCAATCCGCGCTGCGAGCGTGGCGTGCCTTTTGAGGGCAATCACGGCGACCTGCGTTCCGTCCTGTGCCTGGCTGTCGTACTGGCGCATGGAGGCTTCATGCTCGGCGAGTTCAGCCTGTATCTCTGTGCTTTTGTCACCCGAGACGCGGTCCAGTTCACGCTGGGCATCTGTCAGCTCATCGGTGTCGAGCCCGAGCTGAGCTTTGGCAACGTCGAGATCGCCACCTGCGGCAGGAGGTGTTGCACTTTGCGGAGCCGCGGGCGATGCGCCGGATTTTGGCGTCAGACTCTGGACGAGAGCCTGATCCTGCTGGATGAGCTGGTGGAGCTGGGCGATTCTGTTGGAGAGATCGAGCGCTCTGCCGGTGAGAGTGCGGTGCTGTGCCTCGAGACTGGCGAGGCGCAATGCGCAGGCAAATGCCTGATCCACATCGTGGTCTGCAAGGCGTTCCGCATCGCGGGCGAACTCCGCCTCCTCGGCAGAGACCGCTAACGGGGCCAGCGCCTGCGCGGTCTGCCAGGGGCTGGTATCCACCAGTTCGGGCTTGGCGGCCGTAGCGCGCCCTTTGGAGAGTCCCGGCAAAAAGGGTAGGTGTGCCATCGCGTCGCGCGTGGTCCACGCGAAGAGAAGCGAGACGCAAAGCAGCGCAGCCAGCACTACGATGGAAATAATCCGCGTCTTGTCAAGGGTGCTTGAAGACGCTTTGACGTCCGGTAATGGACCGCTCGAGGACGACATTGCCATGACTCCATTGTTACAGGAAACTTGTGCTTGAAATGTGTAAAAATTCGCGACTGTCGGCCTTTGCGCCGGATTGCTTTGCGGCGCGGGTTGCGATTCGTCGCGGAGCATTGGAGAATGCAACTATGCGCGCGCGGCTGCAAGTTGCGGTGTCGAGGATGGTAGTGTCTTGCGCCTGCGTGGCAGCCCTGTTGCAGGCATCTGCTCAAATGCAGGCTCAAGCTCAAGACCATGCAGGAGCAAGGCCGGCTGTGGCGCAGCAGGTGCGCGTTGATCTGAACCGCGCGAGCGTCGACGATCTACTAAAGCTTCCGGGGATGACGCGCACGTGGGCCGGCCGGATCGTGCGCTTCCGGCCCTACCGTGCGAAGAATGAATTGCTGGATCGCGGCGTGCTTCCCAGCGAAGTGTATGCGCGCATCAAGGATTCCATTGTTGCGCATCGCGACAAGCCATAGACGGCTAAGCAGCGCTGGATTGCGTATCTGCCGTTGCTCCGCGCCTTAGCAGCCTGCTGAGAATTACGTAAAGCACGGGGATGAAGAACAGGTTGAGGACGGTGGACAGCAACATGCCGCCCACGATGGTGGTTCCCACAGAGCGGCGTCCGAGCGCGCCCGCGCCGGTGGCGAAGACCAGCGGCAGCACGCCGAGGATAAAGGCGAAGGAGGTCATGAGAATGGGGCGCAGGCGCAATTCGGCGGCCTCGATAGCGGCTTCGGCAATGGAGCGGCCCTTGCGTCGCATTTGCTCGGCGAACTCCACGATGAGGATCGAGTTCTTTGCGGAAAGGCCGATCAGCATGACGAGGCCTATCTGGCAGTAGACGTCGTTGGACAGTCCGCGCAGCGAAACCAGGCCGAGTGCGCCCAGCACAGCCATGGGTACGGCGAGCAGGATAATGAAGGGCAGCGCGAAGCTCTCGTATTGTGCCGAGAGCGTGAGGTAGACGACCAGGATACCGAGGCCGAAGATCAGCATGGCCTTGCCGCCGGATTCGATTTCATCGAGTGTGAGCCCGGTCCACTCGTATCTCATGCCGGGCAACATGACCTTCTTCGCCAGGTCCTCCATGCCCTGGATGCCCTGGCCGGAGCTGTAGCCGGGCGCGGGTGAGCCGTCGATCTCCACGGAGCGGAAGAGGTTGTAGTGCGAAATAACGGGCGGGCCGGAACTCTCAGTGACGGTGACCAGGTTGTCAAGCGTCACCATCTGGCCGCTGTCAGAGCGCACATAGTAGCTGTGCAGATCGTTGGCGGTCCTGCGGAATTGCTGATCGGCCTGCACATAAACGCGATAGGTGCGGTTGTTGAAGTCGAAGTCGTTTACGTACTGCGAGCCCATGAAGACGCCCAGCGTCGTGGTGATCTGCGAAAGCGGAATGTTCATGGCCTTCGCCTTCTCGCGGTCGATGGTAACCAGCACCTGCGGGTCGTTTGCGGAGAAGGTGGTGAGCATTCCCGTGATGTCTTTGCGTGCGCGGGCGCCATTCACAATCTGGTGGGCCACGCGGTCCAGGTCAGAGAGTGTATTGACGCCGGTGTCCTGGAGCATGAACTGAAAGCCGCCAAAGCTGCCCACGCCGTTGACTGCGGGGGGCTGAATGATGGCAACGAGGCCTCCATCGGGAGCAAACATCAGGCTCTGCAGCTTGGGCGCAAGATCGGCCACAATGTCAGCCGCGGAGTGACCCTTCCCGCGCCGCTGGTCAGCTGGCGTTGTGCTGAGGAACATCATGCCCTGGTTGGACGCGCCGCCTGAGAAGCTGAAGCCCACCACGGAGAAGGCGCCAGCGATGTCGTGATTGCTGTAAAGGATGGCCTGCGCGCGGTCGGCCAGGGCCGAGGTGTAAGCGAGGGATGAACCGGGCGGCGCCTGCACGATGCACATCAGGAAGCCCTGATCTTCCTGGGGAATGAAGCCGGTGGGAACGTGCTGATACGTCCACACCGTTGCGCCGAGGCCGCCGACGAAGACCAGCAGGAGAAGATAGCGCAGTTGCAAGGCGACGTGAATAGCCTTGGCATAGCTCTTGGCCAGCCAATCGATGAACTTGTCGGCTCCGTGAATGAAGGCAGCAAAGGCGCGCGAGATGGGGCGAATATGCAAAAAGTCCAACTGGTGCGGACGCGCCTCTTCACCGCGCAGGAAAAGGGCCGAGAGAGCGGGAGAGAGCGTGAGCGCGTTGAAGGCTGAAATCGCGATGGAGAAAGCGATGGTGAGCGAGAACTGCCGGTAAAGAATGCCCGTGGTGCCGGGGAAGAACGAGACCGGCACGAAGACGGCGATCAGCACCAGCGATGTGGCGATGACGGCGCTGGTGACCTCTCCCATTGCGCGGGAGGTTGCTTCGTGCGGATCAGAGTGCTCCATGGCTATGTGGCGCTGCACATTCTCGATGACCACGATGGCGTCATCGACGACGAGCCCCGTGGCCAGCGTGATACCGAAGAGCGTGAGCGAGTTGATGGAGAAGCCGAAGAGCTTGATGAACGCGAAGGTACCGATGAGCGAAACCGGAATGGTGACTGCCGGAATGATGGTCGCGCGCCAGTCCAGCAGGAAGAGGAAGATGACGAGGATGACAATTGCGATCGCTTCGCCCAGGGTGACCATCACCTCGCGAATGGAATCGCCCACGACGGTGGTGGAGTCAAAGGCCACAGCGTATTCGAGGCCGGGAGGAAAGCTCTTGGAGAGATCCTTCAAGACTGCCTTGGCCTTTGCATCCACGTCCAGCGCGTTGGCGTTGGAGAGCTGCTGCACGCCGATGCCCTGCGCGGCGTGCCCGTTGTACTTGAGGCTCGAACTGTAGTCCTCCGCGCCCACCTCGGCGTGCCCAATATCCTTGAGCAGAATGACGCCGTTGGCATTGTTTTTGACGATAATTTTCTCAAACTCAACCGGGCTTGTAAGGCGGCCCACGACCCGGACCGGGATCTGATAAGCCTGTCGGGAGTCTGAGGGCGGCTGGCCCAGCTGGCCTGCGGGAATCTCGATGTTCTGCTCGGCCAGCGCGTTGACCACATCGAGCGCCGTGAGACCCTGCGCGGCGAGTTTGACCGGGTCGAGCCAGACACGCATGGCATATTTGCGCTCGCCGAAGATCTCCACATCGCCTACGCCGGGCACGCGCTTGATGGCGTCTTTGACGTAGACGTCGAGATAGTTGGAGATGAACTCGTTTGAGTAGCGTCCGTCGCGGGTGAAGAAGCCGGCGCCGAAGACGAAGTTGCTGTTGGCCTTGCTGATGCTGATGCCGGTTGCATTGACCGCTGCGGGCAGGCGCCCGGTCACGCTGGCCACGCGGTTCTGCACGTCCACCGCTGCGATATTGAGGTCGTAGCCGGTCTGGAAGGTGACTGAAATCTGGCTCGTTCCGTTGTTGGTGCTGGAAGAGCTGATGTACCGCATGCCCTCGACGCCGTTGATGGACTCCTCGAGGGGAATGGTAACGGCCTTTTCCACGGTGTCTGCATTGGCGCCCACGTAATTGGTGGTGACGCCGACCATCGGCGGAGCCAGGTTGGGGTACATGGAAATGGGCAGAGATGGAATGGAGATGGCGCCAGCCAGGATGATCATAAGCGCGCAAACCGTGGCGAAGACTGGCCGACGAATGAAGAAATCAACAAACAATTGAAGCCTTCTTTCCTGTGTGCTGTAAGCAGGCGCGGCTTTCTCGGCTCTGCTTCATGCACTTTCGAAGTGGTTCTACCGGATGCCGCGCGCGCTCAGGCGCCCAGGAGAAGAACCGGCATTCCATTGACGAGAAACTGCGTGCTGGACACAATCACGTTGTCGCCTGGGCTTAGCCCTGAGAGCACCGAGTAGGAGTTCCCTACCGTCTCCCCGAGCGTGACCGGCGTTTCCGCCGCGACCATGTGTCCGTTCACCTGGCGCGCGACAAAGACGAAGCTCTGGCCGCCCTGGCGGGTAACTGCCAGCACCGGAATGACAGCCATGGGCGCGCTGCTCCAGATGACGCGGGCCTTGACCATTTGCGCATTGCGCATGATTTCCTCAGAGGAGTGCACGGGCGCCTTGACCAGGATTCCCTGCAGGGTCGGGTCTACCTGGGGTGAGAGAAAGTCGACGCGCGTCTTGTCCAGCAGCTTGCCGTTGGTGTCTGAGATCTCAACATTCAGCCCCAGGCGCACCTGACTGGCGCGGTCGGTGGGCACATAAATATAGGCTTCCAGATCGCCCACTTCGTCCACGGTGGTGAGCATGGTGCTCGATGAGACGTAGTCGCCCACGTGGACCGGGATGTCGCCCACGATGCCGTCGAACGGCGCGCGGATGGTGTAGTAGGCCAACTGCTCTTCCTGGGTTTTGCGCAGTGCGACCGCCGCCTCGTAGTCCGCCTTCGAGTTGTTGTAGGCCTGCTGCTCCTGGTCGTAGGCGTCGCGGCTGGTGACCCCTGCGTCGAAAAGTTTGTGCTGCCGCTCGAGTTCAATGGCGTTGTAGTCAAACAGAGCTTTCTTCTGCTGCTCAGTGGCGCGCTGGGCCTGCACGGTAGCCAGTTGCGGCTGCGCGTCAATCGACATCATCGGCTGGCCGGACCGGACGCGCTCCCCTGAGCGAACCAGAATCTGCGTGAGCCGGCCGCTCACCTGCGGCTGCAGGGTAGCCGAGCGGCGCGACTTGATGGTGGCCACGTACTGGCTGCTTTGCGCGACCGGCGCAAGGACCACAGCGAAAGTCTTCACCGGCATGGCTTGCATGCGAGCGCCTGCCGCCGGATCAGCCTGCTTTTGCTGGCAGCCACTCGCCAACGTCAAAATACCTGCACAATAGATACTAAAAATGCGTTTCAACGCAATATCCCTCGCTTGCTGCTTTCATGGTGTTCTGGATCACCTGCAGGACTGGGTTGCAGAAATTGCAAGCCTGGCCGGTTACGATCCCGCGGCGGCTTCCGGCAATTCGATTTTCAGAAACAGATACGCTCTTATCTGACGCCCGGTTCAGCCCGAATGTCGCAAAAAACTTAGCGGAGGTGCGGTTGCCGGGGAAAAGCCAGCATCATGCCTGTTCACCGCGGAAGGCAATTAGGTTAAAGGTCTTCCTCGCGTCGAAGGCATCCACCGATTCAGTCTTCTTCAGCCAGCTCACCGCAGGGCAGGAATGGGTTAGAAAAGCACAGCAAAAGGGGGCCGGCGACAAGGACGGAACTTTGACACTACTCCGTTGAGTTGATAGCCTCGTAGATGGGCGTGTCCGGCTAACCTCAGGTTTCCACTCACCCTTGCGTCCCCGTCGTCTAGCCCGGCCTAGGACACCGCCCTTTCACGGCGATAACACGGGTTCAAATCCCGTCGGGGACGCCAATCAAATCAATACGTTACGAGACGACCTCTGAGGTGACCCAGATTATGGTAACGTCTCGGTAACGTATCTGCATCCCTCCAACTATCACAGACGTATCTGCAACGTGTTAGGAGTCGTGGGTGTGATCGCCCCACAGTTTGTCGAGCAGTGCCTTATTCGATTACGCTTGCCGTCAGAGCACAGTTGATCTTATTTGACTTATGCTTCGAGGCGCACACAAGATCGAGTGCGGAAGCGAGTCGGGGTAAAGAATGCAACCGACAGATGCCCAATGGATTCGGGAGCGGCGAGTGGCGCTTGGATTGACACAGGCGCAGATAGCTTCGCAACTGGGCGTCTCCCAAGCAGCCGTTTCGAATTGGGAGAACGGTCAGAGCTCCCCAGATCTCGCAGCTACAAATGCGCTAGTGACGATTCTTGGGATGGAGAGTCCTTCGGAATCTGAAGCTTTAAATATCGCACCAAGTTCGGACACAAAAATTGTTGAGATCGAGGGCCTCGATGTTGATCAATCTGAC
>JAJXXG010001249.1 GCA_021781255.1 Acidobacteriota bacterium | reverse complement strand
TGGCGTGCCTGCCAGCGCCAATCCATTTCTGCTCGGCAAAATCCTGCGCGGCGAATGGGGATTCGATGGATTCGTGGTCAGCGACTACACGGCTGTGATGGAGTTGATGAACCATGGCATTGCACTCGATTCTGCGACAGCCACTCGCAAGGCCATCACCGCCGGCGTCGATGTGGACATGATGTCGCACTTCTATGACGCGCAACTGCCGGCGCTCATCCGCTCCGGCGCTGTTCCCATGAGCGTTGTCGATGAGGCGGTACGGCGCGTGCTCCGGGTAAAGTTCGCAACGGGCCTGTTTGAGCATCCATACGCTGAAGGAGCGGAGGTAACGGCAGCTGTCCCCGAGCATAGGCCGCTTGTCCGCAAGGCGGCTGAAGAGTCTCTGGTTCTGCTGCAGAACAACACAACACCAAGCGGGGCCACGCTGCTTCCGCTTGCGCCCGCATTCAAGCGGGTCGCGCTCATTGGCCCGCTCGCAGACGATCCAGACCAGATGGTGGGCGCGTGGGGCGGCGCAGGCCAGAGGACGGACATCATCACGCTGCGGCAGGCGCTTGCAGAGCGCATGCGCAATGTCGGCGGCACACTGCTCTACAGCAAGGGAACTGAAATCGAGAGTGCTTCGCAAAGCGGCTTTGCGGAGGCTGTCGCCGCAGCGCAGGCTGCCGATGTTGCCATCCTCGCGCTCGGTGAAGGTGGCATGATGAGCGGCGAAGCCGGCTCGCGCGCCTATCTCGATCTACCTGGAAACCAGCAACAGCTTCTGGAAGCAGTCGTGGCAACCGGCAAACCGCTCGTGCTGCTTGTCTTCTCCGGCCGTCCGCTCGTCCTTGACTGGGCAGCCGGACATGTTTCCGCGATCCTGGAAGCCTGGTTCCCCGGAACCGAAGCCGGAAACGCCATCGCCAACGTTCTTTATGGCGACGCTTCTCCGAGCGGCAAGCTGCCCATGAGCTTTCCGCGCGCTGTGGGCCAGGAACCGCTCTACTACAATCAGTTCCCCACCGGTCGCCCGCCCATCGGCATCGACCTCTCCAGGCCGCCAGGAGGAGACTCGCGCTTTTTCTCCCGCTACATCGATGTCCCCAACAGCGCGCTATTTCCCTTCGGCTACGGACTCTCTTACTCCAGCTTCTCCTACCGCGACGTAAACGTGTCCAAAGCACGCATCCCTCTATCGCAAGCGCTCAAGGACCGGGTTCAACCGCTTCTCGATGCCACGGCAACCGTGACCAATACGGGGGGCCGCACGGCCACCGAGGTAGTGCAGTGCTACGTACGCAATCTGGGAGCAAGCATCGAACAGCCGGTGCGCAGCCTTGAAGGATTTCAGCGAGTGACGCTCGCGCCCGGCGAATCGAAACAAGTCATCTTTCATCTGGGGTTCAATGAACTCTCCTTCTTCAATCAGGAGAGTAAGCCCACGATCGAAGCAACCCATTACACAGTCTGGATCGGGGGCAGTTCGCTGGCAGATCAGAAGGCTTCATTCGAGGTGATCTCTGCGTCACACATTGCTGCGGCCCGTTGAGCGCTCTGCAAGCGGTGAGGTACGAAACGTGACAATCCCTAGCAGTCCTCCTGGACTCGTTCAAGACAAGCGCGCCATACTTGACACGTGCTCATGCCCTTGATGAATGGCACATCGACGATGCTGCATAAGACAAGGTCAAAACGTATTTCTCAACTGAGATTGTGCGCCATTTCGTGCCTGCTGTGCGCGCCGCTGTTGATCGCCGGGCCGGCTCCAGGCCAGCAGCAGAAATTAACAGGCACGTTTAACGACCTCGCCAAACGTGCAGACAGCGCAAAGGACGGCGACCGGCTCGACGAAGCAGTCGCTCTGTACCAAAGAGCACTCGCGCTGCGTCCAACGTGGCCTGAGGGCTGGTGGTCGCTGGGCACGATTGAATACGACCGCAATCACTTCGCAGTTGCCGCCCGCAACTTCAGAAAACTCATACCTCTGGCGCCGAAGGACGGCACCGCGCGCGTGATGCTGGGCCTCTGCGAATTCGAGTTGGGCCAGGATGCGGCCGCGCTCAAAGACCTGCGTGCAGGACGCGCGCTCGGGGTCGCAGACGACCCTCAACTGCAGGAAGTTGTGTTTTACCACGAGGGAGTTCTTCTTCTTCGCTCAGAACAGTTCAAGATGGCGCAGACCACCTTTGAGACGCTCTGCAAGATGAACATCCAAAGCGACAACGTGATGGAAGGCATGGGAATGTCCGTTCTGCGCATCGCGCCCAAGGAGGTCCCCCCGGCCGGTTCAACAAGTCTTACCATCGTTCAACGCGTAGGAAGCGCCGCCTGTCTGACAGCGAAGAAAGACTTCGAAGAAGCGAATCAGGAATATGCGCGGCTTCTCAGCGAAGCTCCAGGTTATCCAAATCTCCACTACGCCTTCGGCCTGTCTCTTCTTGAAGCAAGTAACACTCCGAAGGCAGTGGAGCAGTTCAAAGAAGAAATCAGCCGTGACCCCAGGAACGTAGCCGCGCGCCTTGAGATTGCGGCAGCTTTATACAAAGTGGATTCCGCTGCAGCGTTGCCCTACGCGCAGCAGGCGGCAATCCTCAGTCCGCAGCAACCCTTTGCTCATTACCTCCTCGGCCTTCTCCTGCTCGACACCAATCAGTACCAGAATGCAATTCCCGAGCTGGAAACCGCGGCGAAGGCATTCCCAAAGGAAAAGCGGGTCTTCTTCGCTCTCAGTTCTGCGTATTCGCGCGCCGGAAGGAGCCAGGATGCAGTAAAGGCACGTGCCGTATTTGCGCAGCTGAATAAGGAGTCGCAATCCGACTCCTCTACCACCTACTAATTTCCAATGGCGCAATTGCCGCTGTGTCTCGGGACTGGTTTCAGCCTATTCCCGCGGCTCATCAATCTCAAGAATACGATCAGCATCGATATTGTGAAGCGACTGCCGGACACCACTTGGCCAGTGAATTTCTATTTCCCTAATTTTCCTATTCTTGCCCAATCCGAAATGCACACGCGGATCGCTGGAGGCCGCATAGCCAACAGCGGTGGCGACTTCATTCCATTGAACAGATCCGTCCTCTGATGTGAGCTTGATCTGAGCGCCAATGCCCATGCGGTTGCTCTTCGTCCCGGCCAGCTTTAATAGGATCCAGTGATTCGCAGGATCTGAAATGTTATGAAAGATTTGAGCAGGCCCATTCAGTACGGACACAACCATATCGACGCGGCCATCGTTATCTAGATCTCCGAAAGCCACGCCGCGATGGGCCGCCTCCTTTTGAAAATCCGCTCCGGCGGTTGCGCTCACGTCCTTGAACTTGCCTCCGCCAAGATTTCGAAAAACTGCGTTAGGCTCCGGATAATGCCGCGCAGGGATGGCCTCGCTGATGTTATCCATTACATTTGCGCGCGCTACAAACAAGTCTTTCAGGCCATCGTTGTCAAAGTCCACCATGCCATTGCCCCAGCCGGACATATCCGTCGTCCCAGCCAGTCCGTTGGCCACCGTCATGTCGATAAAGTCTCCCTTGCCTGTATTAAGCGCGAGTGGAAACTCCTCATGTTCGACCGTCGTATACCAGATGTCCGGCAGGCCGTCATTGTTGACGTCTTTGAAATCAGAGCCCATACCGGAAAGCGAAGCACCATCGGCAGAGTACGCGACTCCTGCCTGGACTGCTACCTCCTCAAAGCGCTTCCCGTGGAGATTGTGGAAGAGGAAATTCGGCGTGGTGTCATTGGCCACAAAGGCATCCAGAAAGCCATCGCCATCGTAATCTGCAAACGCTACGCTCATGCCCTTGCCAAACGCTTGTGCGATCCCTGTTTCAGCCGAAACATCGGTGAACGTGCCATCACCATTATTGCGATAGAGAGTATTGTGCAGCGGCGCGTAAAGTTTGGGATGACAAAAGCCACGGACACCCTCCTTCAGCAGGCATACAGGATCCCTGTTGACCTCCCACACACAATAATTCACAACGAACAGATCCAGTTTTCCATCGTTGTTATAGTCGAACCATCCCGCACCGACAGACCACATTTTCTTCCCATTCAATTTGGCGCCACTGAGTCCAGCTTTGGCCGTCACGTCGGTGAAGGTTCCATCGCCGTTGTTATGGAAGAGTTGATTTCCGGTCACATTGGCGAGAAAGATGTCCGGCCTGCCGTCATTGTCGTAATCGCCGACGGCCACTCCGCTTCCGTAACCGGCCCCTGCAAGTCCCGCCTTTGCTGTCACATCCGTGAATGTGCCGTCGTGATTGTTGTGGAACAGACGATTCCAGTACACCGGCGATTCCTTGACGAGGGAAGGGATTGCGGCGCCACCAACCAGATAGATATCCAAATAGCCGTCGCCATCGTAATCCAGAAGAGCCACGCCAGCGACCATGGTCTGCGGCTGATTTTTATTTCTCGTACTGTCTGTCGCAGTGATGTAGTTCAGCCCCGACTTCGCGGCGACCTCTTCAAATTGGATGGAACCCCCGGTTCCTGATGGCTGGGACACTGCCTTGGACTCGCTCTGACCATGCGACTTGACCAGAAGAACGAGCATGAGCAGAAGCAAACAAGGCAGCGATTTATCCGCGCTGAAACGTCGCATGTTCATATGAGGTCATGGTGGGCAGTGAGGGACTCGAACCCCCGACATCCTGCTTGTAAGGCAGGCGCTCTAACCAACTGAGCTAACCGCCCACATCCGACAAAGGACCGGAATGGCCCTCTGTCATCATACCAGCGGATGCAGTTTGGTGTGGGCACAGGTGCCCGCAGTTGATACACTCACCCGATGAGCCGTTTGATTGTGAATGCAGACGACTTCGGACTGACTGCCGGGGTCAATCGAGCCGTCGCGGAGTTGCATCGGGCCGGAGTCCTGACGAGCGCAACCCTGATGTCGCGCGCGGCAGCGACTGACAACGCCATTGACATGGCTCTCTCCACGCCATCGCTGAGCATTGGCTGCCATGTGGTGCTGGTGGATGGTGAACCTGCGCTGAAGCCGGCCGAGTTGCCCTCGCTCGTCGATGCTCGAACGGGCCACTTTCAACACAAGCTCAGCGGATTTGTACAGCGCCTTCTTGCGGGACGCTTTAAGGATGTGGAGATCGAGTCCGAAGCAGCCGCGCAGATTGCGATCCTGCAAAGCCGCGGAGTGCCCCTGACGCACATCGACACGCATAAGCACACGCATATGTTTCCGGCCGTTCTCAAACCTCTGCTTCGCGCTGCGAAGGCTGCTGGCATACGCGCGGTGCGAAACCCCTTTGAGCCAGCCTGGAGCCTGCGCGCCACGCCGGGCATCCACCTTTCAAGACGCGTGGAAGTGAGCATGCTGCGCCGGTTTGAAGCTGCCTTCCTGCAGACCGTAGCCGAAGAGGGCTTCGTCACCACCGACGGCGCCATCGGCGTGTTGGCCACTGGGTCGCTGGACGCCACCACGATCGCCTCCCTGCTCGCTGCCTTGCCCGAGGGAACCTATGAGCTGGTAGCGCATCCTGGCTACAACGACGCAGCCCTGGCCAGGACACAGACTCGGTTGCTTGCCTCCCGCGAGGCCGAGCGGAATTCCCTGCAAAAGATCAAGCAATTTCAATCCATCGAGCTCGTTTCCTTTGCTGCGCTGCATAAGGGCGCCGCGCAGCGTCCGGACAATTAAGGCGGGTGTTTTCGAATCTTCCCCGCCTCTACAACCGTCTAGATATCAGGAATAAAAACAGGTCGAGAGCATCGTCATGCGCATTGGCATTACCTGCTATCCCACCTACGGCGGTTCGGGCGTGGTGGCCACAGAGCTGGGCATCGAGTTGGCAGCGGCAGGCCACGAAGTCCATTTCATCTCCTATTCGCAGCCCTTCCGGCTCAGCGGCCGCGACGACGGCATTTTCTATCACGAAGTCCCCGTCTCCAGCTATCCGCTCTTTGAGTTCCCGCCTTACGACCTGGCGCTTGCGTCGCGCATGGCTGAGGTGGCTGAGTTTTGCGAACTCGACCTGCTCCATGTGCATTACGCGATTCCGCACTCGGTGAGCGCGCTGCTGGCGCGCCAGATGCTGGCGGCGCGGGGACGCCGCCTGCCTTTCGTCACCACCCTGCACGGCACAGACATAACACTCGTCGGTCTTGACCGCAGCTATCTGCCCATCACCCGCTACGCGATACAGGAAAGCGATGGCGTCACCAGCATATCGAACTATCTGAGAGACAAAACCATCGCAGACTTCGGCATCGCTCGCCCCATCGAGGTGATTCCCAACTTCGTCAACTGCGATGTCTATGAGCCAATTCAGGACGAGATAGCGAGAGCGGCTGCCCGGCAACGGTTTGCGCAGCCCGATGAAGCAATTCTGCTCCATCTCTCGAACTTCAGGCCCGTCAAACGTGTCGTGGATGTCGTAAAGGTTTTTGCGCAGGTGACGCAGGCGGTACCTTCGCAACTTGTTCTGGTTGGTGATGGGCCCGACCGCTCCGCAGCCGAGTGGCTGGCGCACGATCTGGGCATCCACGCGAAAATCCACTTCCTCGGCAAACAGGAACGGGTGAACGAGCTGCTTCCGCTGGCCGATCTCATGTTGCTGCCGAGCGAACTGGAATCGTTCGGCTTGGCAGCACTGGAGGCGATGGCGTGCAAGGTGCCCACAATCGCAACCCGCGTCGGCGGCGTGCCGGAGCTGATTGACGACGGCGTCAATGGCCTCTTGTTCCCCATCGGCGACGTGGATGCGATGTCTGCCGGAGCCATTCAACTCCTTGCAGACCGGACCCGTCTGCAAGCCATGCGCGACGCCGCGCGCAAGACGGCAACAACACGGTTTTGCTCTACGAAGATCGTGCCGCAGTACGTCCAGTATTACGAGAGAATATTGGCAAATGCGCGGTGACGCCGCAGCTCTTAAGACGGCTCTGATTCAAAGCGCGGATTAAATCCAAGCTGCTGCCAGAACGCATCCATCAGGGAAACTGTCTCCGGCGTCGTCTGCGCGATAGTGTGCAGCAGGAGAGTGGCTTCAGTGCCTTCTGCCAGATCGCGCGCTTCTGCGACGATAGCGATGCACTTTCCGGGCCGGTAGGTACAGGCTGCCAGATCACCAATCGAGAGCCGGGTTGTGGGAGTGGCCAGCACCGTGCGCGGCGGCGCCATGCGATCCAGCAGCCAAAGTATTTCCAGCTTCGATTCCAATTCGTCTGGCACGCAGTCGATGGCCAGGTCGGCCTCGCGCACCGCGTCCTCAATCGTGGAGACAAAGGAAACCATGGGCAGAGCCGCCGGGCCTAGCTGCTGGCGCAGCGTTTCGCGGGCATGATGCAGATTGGCCGGCATCACGTCTTCCAGCAGCACGCGGCAGCCTGCGCGCGCCGCTGCAAACGCCAGCCACCGCCCCAGCGGCCCCGCTCCGATAATCGCGACTGTAAGCAAGGAGCGAACCCTACCTGGAGGCAAGTGCCTGCGCCACGTCTTCGCCATTCGGCCGAGTCTGAATCAGGTGCTCAGCCACGCGGGCGCGCTCCTCGGGGGAAAGGGTTGGAATTGCAGCCAGCACCCGGCGCAGTGTCACGGCAACGTCATCAATGTAGTTCATCAGACGAATGGCTTCTCCAGAAAGCGGCATGATTCCCCTCGGTCTTGAATGTCAAATCCTATTGTAGGCGGTTCGGCCGGGAGCGGAAAGGCGCAGCGCATGCTCCCGGGGATTACGCGCCTGCGCCGACTTGTCCTGAGCCGCAAGACGGGTCCATTATAGGAAGGTTCCATTTGGTTCGGGAGAAGTCATCCGCCTATGAAGCCCTCCGTTTCCGTAGCTGAGCAGTCTGCAAATACAGCGCCTCTGACGACCAACAAGCACCTCATCCGCTGGGTGGAGAAGATGGCCGATCTCTGCCGCCCGGACGCCATCCACTGGGTGGACGGCTCGCAGGCCGAGTACGGCTTCCTCTGTGACCGTCTCGTTGCCGCCGGCACCTTTGTCCGGTTGAATCAGGAGCGCTGGCCCGGCTGCTATTATGCCCGCTCTGTTCCAGGTGACGTAGCCCGCGTGGAAGACCGCACGTTCATCTGTTCGCTCTCCCGCGACGGCGCCGGCCCAACCAACAACTGGGAAGACCCATACGTGATGCGCCGTCGCCTCAAACAGCTCTTTCGCGGCAGCATGCAGGGCCGCACCATGTACGTTCTGCCTTTCAGTATGGGGCCAGTGGGCTCGCCCATGTCTGCCATCGGCGTCCAGCTCACGGATTCGCCTTACGTCGTTGCGCAGATGCGCATCATGGCCCGCATTGGGTTGCCGGTCTTTGCCGAGATTGACAAAGACGAAAAGCGCGTCGTCCCTTGCATGCACTCCGTGGGCATGCCTCTGAAGCCCGGCCAGCCTGACGTATCGTGGCCCTGCAATGAAACCAAGTACATCGTGCACTTCCCCGAGACACGCGAAATCTGGTCCTACGGCTCCGGATACGGCGGCAACGCGCTGCTCAGCAAGAAGTGCTTCGCCCTGCGCATCGCCTCGAATATTGCCCGCGACGAGGGGTGGATGGCCGAGCATATGCTCATTCTGGGCGTCGAAAACCCTGAAGGCCAGAAGACCTATGTCGCTGCAGCCTTTCCCTCGGCCTGCGGCAAAACCAATTTCGCCATGCTGATCCCCCCAAAGGCAATGAAAGGCTGGAAGGTTTGGACCGTAGGTGACGACATCGCGTGGATTCGTCCCGATGCCCTGGGCCGCCTGCGCGCCATCAACCCTGAAACCGGGTTCTTCGGCGTGGCCCCCGGAACCAGCGTCAAGACGAATCCCATGGCCATGGCGACACTCGCGCGCAATTCCATCTTTACCAATGTCGCGCTCACTCCCGATCAAGGCGTCTGGTGGGAGGGCATGACAGACACGCCGCCAAAGGAGTGCCTTGACTGGCGAGGAGAGCGCTGGACACCCGCCATCGGCAAGGAAAGCGGGCGCACTGCCGCGCATCCCAATGGCCGATTTACCGCGCCCGCCTCACAATGCCCCACCATCGATCCCGAATGGGAGTCGCCAGAAGGTCTGCCCATCAGCGCCATCATTTTTGGAGGCCGCCGCTCCGCAACGCTGCCTCTCATCTACCAGTCTTTCAACTGGAGCAGCGGAGTTTACATCGGCGCCACCATGGGCTCTGAAACCACCGCCGCGGCAAGCGGCGCGGTCGGACAGGTCAGGCGCGACCCAATGGCCATGCTTCCCTTCTGCGGCTATCACATGGGCGACTACTTCCGTCACTGGCTCAGAATGCAGCGTGAGCTGGACGAAACGCCGCGCGTTTTTCATGTCAACTGGTTTCGCAAAGATGAGAATGGCCGCTTTATGTGGCCGGGCTTTGGTGAGAATATGCGCGTTCTCCGCTGGATTGTCGATCGGGTGCATGGGCGCACACACGGCCGCGAGACGCCCATCGGGTGGGTCCCGCGCTACGAGGATATCGACTGGACCGGCCTCGACTTTCCACGCCAGACCTTCGATGAGCTGATGACGGTGGATCGCGACGCCTGGCGCAGAGAGATCATCGAACACGAAGAACTGTTCATCAAATTGCACAGCCAATTGCCGCCGGAGATGATCTACGAACGCGAACTTCTCATTCGCAGGCTATAGACGCGGCCGTTGCAGCAGGGTGGGACCCGCTCAGGGCCTCCGCCAGAATAGAAGCAGAAAAACTTGCGAATCCACACTTGTATGCCATTGATTCCATTGGTATTTCTCGTTGCGGAAGCCTTTTTTCTCATTTTCCGTTAATATTATGTTGTTCAGCACTTTCCCAGACACGGCCGGGTCTGCCGGGGCAGACCTTCACAAGAAGAAACCATGTCGATTTCTTTCAGGAATCGACACGGTGGTTGTGTCTATCCAGTCAGCAGCAACACGACCAGGCATTGAACAACGCTGTCATAGAAGGTTGCCATGCAAACATCGCATTCCCGTCTCCGTATTCCGGACGCCCAGGGGCTCTATCATCCACACAATGAACACGATGCATGCGGA
>JAJXXG010000260.1:8179-9997 GCA_021781255.1 Acidobacteriota bacterium | reverse complement strand
CGACCCCAACTTCGGCGGCGCGCTCATCAACAATCGCCGCAACGTCTTCGACGCCACCCTCGACATGAGCGGCATCGCCTTCCTCACTTCGCCGCGCAATCTCGCTCCCCTCACCTCGCGCCTGCGTTTCGAGGCCATCGACAATCTGCGCATCGAGTGGGACTTCGACTACGACCCCAAGGGCGGACGCATTGGCGCCGACAATCTCTATGCCGGATACAGTTGGGGCCGCACCACCATCGGGCTGGGACGCGCCCTGCTCAACGCCGTCGATGAGAAGGGCAGCTCCGCCTCTACCATTCAGAGCCAGTTGCTGGACCCCTTTCTCTCCATCGGCAAGCCCAACGGAGCAGGCTTCAACCTGGCAGCCAACGGCGGCTATGACTTTGTCCACGGCGCGCTCCAGTACGCAGGAGTTCAGGCCATCTACAACTGGAACTGCTGCGGCATCAGCCTCGGCTACCGGCGCTTTGCCCTCGGCTCGGTCCGCGATGAGACCCAGTACCTCTACAGCTTCACGCTGGCCAACTTCGGCGCCGTCGGCGACATCCGCCGCTCCAACACCGTTTTCCACGACCCAAGCCAGCCGCCCGTCTACTAGCGTTTCCTCTCCCCGCGCTCAGGCGTCAACTCACTGGAACACCAGGGCAAAGCACCATCCCGGTCCCGAAAGTCGCCCCTGCTGGAGTATCCTTTTCTAAGAGGACTTTCTTGTTGCGTACACATCTTTTCGCTGGACTTCTGGTGCTTGGACTCGTCGTAGGATGCAAGGCCCAGTCTGCGTCGCAGAATGCGCCCGATCTCGCTCTCAACCGTCGCATTGAGGTCATGGTCCGATCCCAATTCAACGTGCCCGCGGACTACAACGTGAGCATTGGCGCGCGCAAGCCCAGCCAGATTTCAGGCTATGACGCCGTGCCCGTCACGCTCTCACGCGGCCCAAAATCCACGGTGGTCAATTTCCTGCTCTCCACAGACGGCAAGACACTGGCCCGCCTTGAGACCTTCGACCTGGGCAAGAATCCGACGCTGAACATCGACATCGCCGGACGCCCCATCCGCGGGAACCCCGCGGCCAAGGTTACCGTCATCAACTTCGACGACCTTGAGTGCCCCTACTGCGCCCGCATGCACGCATCCCTGTTCCCCTCCACAATGGCGCGCTACAAGGACAAGGTCCGCTTCGTCTACAAGGACGACCCGCTCACGGAACTGCACCCCTGGGCCATGCACGCCGCCGTGGATGCCAACTGCCTGGCCACGCAGAACGGCGATGCCTACTGGGCCTACGTGGATTACATCCACTCCCATGGCGAAGAGATTACCGGCCAGGACCGCAACCTGACCAAGAGCTTCGCCACCCTGGACCGCATCGCCCGCCAGCAGGCCACCATCGCCAAACTCGACACCACACAACTCGACGCCTGCATCGCCAAACAGGATGAGACCCAGGTGCGCGCCTCGGCCGCGGAGGCTGATAGCCTCGGCGTCGATGGAACCCCCGCCGTGTTTGTCGATGGCGAACGCGTCAACGGCGGCGCAGTCCCCGCCGAGCAGCTTTGGCTGGTCATCGATCGAGCCCTCCGCGCCGCGGGCGAGGAGCCTCCAGCCGCCGCACCTGCAGCGCCCACCGGCGCCGGCACGGCAGGCGCGGGCAAATAGACGCCCGCTGTGGCGGCAAGCTTGCGCGCCAGCCGTCGGTAATTCAGCCGGACCGCCGTATCGCGGCCCCGGCCCGGGGATTTATCCTGTAACACCGGGGTGCTTATGGCCCCTCAGGAGAATTCAGGTTGCTCGTCGAAGCTCTTCTTTTTCAGC
>JAJXXG010000260.1:0-8169 GCA_021781255.1 Acidobacteriota bacterium | reverse complement strand
TGGCAGGGTGTCACCACGCACCGTCTCCCGACGTGATGGCGACAGTGAATGGCAAAGACATCATGCGCGCGGAGGTTGAAAAATACTACCAGGCCAGCCTCGGCGCCAACCCCCAGGAGCCCAGCCCCGAGCAAGCCGACATTGTCCGCCTCAACATCCTGCACCAGTTGATTGAAGACGAAATCCTGCAGCAGCGCGCCGCCAAGCTCAACCTCGCGGCCACCGATGAAGATGTAAACGCCAAGCTGACCGAGATGAAGGCGCCTTACACGGAAGAGGAATTTGACAAGCAGCTCAAGCAGCGCAACATCAGCCTCGATGACCTCAAGCGCGACCTCCGCCGCTCGCTGACCAATGAAAAGCTGCTCAACAAGGAAATCGAATCCAAGATCAATATCACCGACTCCGACATCAGCAGCTACTACACAGCGCATAAGGCTGAGTTCAACCTGATCGAGCCCCAGTATCATCTCGCGCAGATAGTCGCCAGCGCGGTGCCAATGCAGCAGGCCGGCAGTCTGCAAAATAAGACCTTCAGCGAAGCCGACGCAAAAAAGAAGATTCAGGCCCTCTTTAACCGCCTGAAGAGCGGCGAGGATTTTGGCGCCGTGGCCATCCAGTTCTCTGACAATTCCAACACCGCCTCCAACGGCGGCGACATGGGCTTTGTGGGCGAATCAGCCCTGCATGGCGACCCTGAAGCGTACAACGCCATCAGCAAGCTCAAGCCCGGAGACATTTCCGAGATCCTGCCCATCTATGACAGTGCGGGCCCGGGGCACCGGATTGTCGGCTATGCCATCTACAAGCTCATTGCCCGCGAACCCGCAGGACAGCGTGAATTGAATGACCCGCGTGTGCAGCAGACCATCCGCCAGCTTCTGCGCGAGGCGCACGCTCAACTCCTCAAGAACGCCTACTTTGAAATGCTCCACGACCAGGCCAAGGTGCGGAATTACTACGCCGAGGAAATCCTGAAGAACGGCGCAAAGTAACGCATAGCAGGCGGCCCACCCTCAAAACTTCACAGTGGCTTTCGCCCCCGTGTAATCAATCGCCCTGTCAGGCGCGCCGGTTGCATCCGCGCCAACACCATGCCCCCTGGTCACGACCACCACGTTGAACGTGTGCCCTGCGGCCATCCCCGGATAGCTTCCCTGGCGCGCGTCAATGGTCAGCGTGTGGTGCGCGTCGTCCCAATGCATGGGGATGATCGTGTGCGCGCCCTTCTCGTAGCGGTAGCCGTCTCCCTCGTCCTCGTATAAATTGAAGTCCCCATCAGCGCCGGGATAGACGCGCAGCTCGATCGGATCGGCGGCCTGGCCGGCATATTCAATCACAGGCCCCAGCGGCACAATCGAGCCCGCGCGCACGTCCAGCGGGATCCTGTCGATGGGCGCTGCCGCCGTCACTTCCCGTCCGCCGGCCACCCGCTCACCTGTCCAGAAGTCATACCAGTCTGCAGACGCCGGCAGATAAACCGTGCGCTCCGTGGCGTGCTCCTTTGTCACAGGACTCACCAGGATCGACGGCCCAAACAGAAACTCGTCGGCAATCTCCCACGTCGCGGGATCTTTCCTGAAGTCCATCACCAGCGGCCGCTGGATGGTGTAGTCCTCGCTTGTCACCTTCCATGCCTGCGAGTAGACATAAGGCAGAAGCCGATAGCGCAGGCGATCGAAGGCAAGCAAAGCAGGATAAACACGGTCGTAGACCCACAACTCGTTATGGTCGCGGTGCCCGTGGGTACGAAACACCGGGCAGAACACGCCAAACTCGAACCAGCGCGCGTAAAGCTCCTGATACGCCGGGTCGCTGGGTGGACGGTTGAACGGCTGCCAGTAGCCGCCGATATCGGTTGTCCAATACGGGTATCCCGACAGCGCGAAGTTCAGCCCTCCCGCAATCTGATGGCGCAGGCCCCACCACGTGCCGTACACATCGCCCGACCACACCGTCGCGCCAATGCGCTGCTGCCCCAGAAACGCCGAGCGCGTGAGGAGAAAGACGCGCTTGTCCGGGTTGGCCTTCTTCCAATGCTCCTGTACGCCTCCCGTGTGCTCCAGCGGGAAGATGTTTGTGTATTCGGCGCCGCTTCCAATGTGCAGTTCCTTCGTGCGCAGAATGGCATCGCCCCCGTGCGGCCAGTGTTCCTCCGGCTCGGCGCTGTCCAGCCAGAATGCATCCCATCCCTGCGCAAACAGCTTGCTCACCAGTGCATCCCAGTAGAAGTCCCGCGCCTCCGGGTTGGTGGGATCGTAGACATGCGTGCCGGCAATCTCAAAGCCGCGCCTCTTCATCTCCTGATAGTTGTGCGACTGCACATCCATCAAACCCCACACGGAAATCATGGCATGCACGTGCTCGTCATGCAGCGTTTTCAGCTCCGCAGGCACGTCCGTGTAGTTGTTGTTGAATACCGGATCGCCTTCTCCGCCGGGCTTCCACCAGAACCAGTCCTGCACAATAGCGTCCAGTGGAATGTGCCGCGCCCGGTATTCGCCCGCAATCCCCAGGATCTCTGCCTGCGAAACGTAGCGATCCTTGGACTGAAACAGCCCATAGGCCCACTGCGGCAACATCGGCGCATGGCCCGTCATCGCCCGGTATGCGTGGATGATCTGGTCCATCTCCGGACCATACAGCACGTAATAATCCACCGCGTCACTGGCCATGGAGGCAAAGGAGAGTTCGAGCGGAAAGCGGTTGTCCAAATAGGTGAACGACGCAGTGTTCCACAGCACCGCATAGCCCTTGCTCGAAACCAGCAGGGGAATCGCCACATCCGTATTGTTCTGCCCCAGTTCAACGGTGTTCCCGCGGTAGTTGAACAGTCCGCCCTGATGCTGCCCCAGCCCGTAAAATGCCTCCACCGCATCAGGAGAAAATCGATCTGTAACCTGGTAGAGCGCGCGCGCCTGCATTGGCCCATCGTCGTACGTGCGCGGCAGATTGCCGTTTTCGCGCAGTAGAGTGTCGCCCTGCGTTGTCTTGAAGCTCAGGTTGCCTCGCGCCACAGACAGACTGACGGCCAACCGCGCTGTTGTCAGAGATGTATCATCGCCCGATTGAGTGAATTGAAATGCAGCGCCTGGACAGGCATCCCGGGCGTTAAGCATCCATGGCTTCTGCTCCGCTGGAGGAGGCGACTTGAGCGGCCGGGCAACTACGTGCACCAGCGAATCCCCGCAGACCGTCACCTCCAGCACCTCGCGGTCGTTGCGCGCGATCAGTCCGCCTGGGGATCGCTCAGCCCGCATCGCCGTGGGATGAGGAACCTCACCAATGATCGTCTGGCCTGGCGAAGCGTTGCCGGCCAGAACAAAAAGCAAAACACTGCCCAATCCAGGCCCGAGCCACGCACGGCCAACTCTGAATTCAAACAAGATGTACCTCTCAGTCGCTTCAGTTCAGCGCACCAAACAAATGGCCTCCGCACTGAACGGAGGCCATTTGCTTTCTGGTTTCGCGACGCATTGTCTTACTTCAGATTGCCGCTGGAATCCATGGTGATGCCACCAGGTCCCTTGTCCTTCTTCGCTTCGTTGGCCTTGCGGGTGCCCATGGCCTTGGTGCGCCAATCATCTGCCGCTGCCAGGTCTGCCTTCACCGCGGCGGCGTCGCCAAAGTCCACATCCGCCTTGCGCCGGTAGATCAGATTCAGATAGGCCATCGCGTCATCGTAATTGGCCCGGTTCGCCACCGCTTGATTCAGGTACTGCAAACCCTCATCAACCAGCGGAGCATTCTGCTCCTTGATGACGTCCATGACCTTCTTGGGAACCTTTGTGTTCCCTTGGCCGTCGTCGTTGAAGCCGGCAGGAACCAGCGTCTTCAGCACGTTTTCGTGCGCCAGGGTCCAGTCAACCACGCCCACGGTGTAAGCCGCCTCAGCGTCCTTCGGATCCACCGCAAGAACCTTCTTCTGCCAGGCCTTGGCGTCGTCGAACCGCTTGATGCTGAAATAAATGCCCGCAATCTGCTTCAGGCTGTTCACATCGCTGGGGTCTTTGGCCAGAACATCCTGAAAGATGCTTATCGCCTGCTGCGCGGTCTTCAGGTTCTCCGCAGTGTCCAGTCCGGGAACAATATTCTGTGAGAGCGCGGTTGCCAGATAGCTCTTGGCCATCGGAAGAGAGGGATCAAGCTCGGTAGCTTTCTGGAAATGACCGATCGCTTCCTCATACCTGCCGCTCTTATAGGACTCAACTCCCTTGTTCAACTGGTCGCGCGCTGCGAGGCGGGCGCACCCGCTCATCGAAAGCACCATGCCTGCCAGGGCAACCGCGAGCGCCGTAATACGTGCGGTTCGATTCATGTCCTTATCGTCTCCTTCAGGTCGTGCCTATCCGTTGCGCGCCTGGAATCTTGATACAACTGGCCGCCGGCGAGTGTAACCGTAACCAGAATGCGAAAATTGTACTCCTGTTTTCCGCCCGGACGATCCGTCTCCGCACGGCGTTGGCGCCCCTGTGCCAACTGAAGTTTGCCTTGACTCACCCCAGTTGCCTGTTGCCCAACCTGTACCCTGTACATCCCCGGCCAATGCGGCACGCACATGCCGATTGACACCTGCTGCTGACCCGCGGCAGTTCCTGCTTGCAGAGGAAACACGCCCCGGCTCAACCCGCTATTGTCCGGCCAGAATCTTCGGCGTCATCAAGCCGATGTGATCCACGTTCGCCGCGCGCCCGATGTCGATGATCTCGGCCACATAGCGAAAATCAACATCGTCGTCGCCCTTCACGAACATCACGCGCTCGGCGCGGTTCGCATAAATATCCGTCAGCTTCGACAGCAATTCAGTCTTCAGCACATCGGTCTCGTTGATCTTGTATGTCGGCGCGTTGCCTGGACGATACAAAACCTGAACCACGATCGTGCGGTCATTCGGCTGCTGCTGCTGCTGCTTGTCCTTGGGCGGCTGCGGAACCAGCGCGTCCAGACCCTTCGGCGTTACCGGCACGATCACCATGAAGATGATCAGTAGCACCAGCAGAACGTCGATCATGGGCGTGACATTGATGTCGCCCATGGGGCCTCCCCCGCCTCCAGTTGTCATTGCCATGGCTTCAAACTCCTCGTTTCCTGCATATCGTTAAAGGGAAAGCGTAAGTGAAAGATCACTCTCCGCCCGCGAGGTTGCCTTCGCGCTTCTGGGTCAAAAGTCCCACTTCATCCACGCCGGCCGTGCGCACTGCGTCGATGGCGTCTTCAACCGCCCGGTATTGCGCGCGCGCATCCGCTCGAATGTAAATGGTCTTCCCCGGCGTATCGGCCAGCTTGTCGCGCACTTTGGCGCCAAGCTCGCTGGTCGCAATCTTGTCCTGCCCCAGAAACACGCCGCCGTCCCGCGTGATGGCCACGACAATGGCGTCTTCCTTGTCGGCATCCGGCATGGAGATGGCGTTTTCCACCTTGGCCATATCAACGGCCACCTTCTGCTGGAGCATGGGAGTGATGACCATGAAAATGATCAGCAACACCAGCATCACGTCTACCATCGGCGTCACGTTGATGTTCGAGTTGATCTTACTGCCTTCGTTGCGAACTGAGATTGCCATCGATGAGGCTCCATGCCTATGAATTTTTATGCCGGATGGCTTCCGGCACTACCCTTTGAACTGCGTGGCCGGCGAATCGTTCAAACCAGAGACAGGAGAGAGTCTCCGCTCTCCTGTCCCCGCAACTTCTCGCTCGAGCCGACCGCCGCTTAGCGCTTGCTGCTCTGCTTGATGAAGTAGTCGACCAGCTCGCTCGAGGAGTTGTCCATCTCCACGTCGAAAGCCTCGACCCGGCCCGTGAAATAGTTGAACGCCATAACTGCAGGGATGGCGACCAACAGGCCGAACGCCGTGGTGACCAGCGCTTCAGAAATACCGCCGGCAACCGCGCCGATACCTGAAGTCTTCTGGGTCGCGATCTGCTGGAAGGCGTTCAGAATGCCGACGACCGTTCCGAACAGTCCGACGAACGGCGCTGTCGAGCCGATGGTGGCCAGAACGCTGAGGCCCCTCCTCAGCTTGGCATGAACGATCGCCTCCGCCCGTTCCAGGGCGCGCTGCGAACTCTCGATGTTGGCTTCGGTGGCCGCTCCGCCCGATGCGCGGAATTCCTGCAGGCCAGCCGTCACAACCTCGGCCAGGTGAGACTTCTTGTTGCGATCGGCAATCTTGATCGCCTCTTCAAGCTTGCTGTCCTTCAGCGCGCCGGCAACCTTGGGAGCAAACTCACGCGACTGCTTGCGGGCGGCAGAGAAGTACAGGTAGCGGTCGATCATCACGGCCAGCGACCAGATCGACTCGATGAAAAGGAGAATGGCAACCGCGCGGGCCAGCCATCCCATGTGGTCCCACAGCCCCATGGGGCTGAAGCTGACTGTCTGCTCTTCCTGGAAAAGCGCCAGGCTGCTGACCGTATGCGAAGCGAAATGTGCGAGCTGAGCGAGAATCACTGAATCGTTCCTCCTAAGGAGTTTCTTGTGGACTGCAACTACCTTGCAATTGCTGGGAATGCGGCTCTTTCCGGATTCGCATTCAGGTCAAATGGTACGCCTTCTCCCCGAGACACGGGACAAGGCAAGAACTTGCCTTATCCGCCGAGGCTGAAGATCACGTTGATCGTGGTCTCCACCTCAACAGGCTCGTTGTTAAGCAGGTAGGGCCGATAACGCCAGGTCTTCACCGCATCCAGAGCCGACTGCTGCAACATCGCCGGCCCGCTGACCACGCGCAGATTTTCGATGGTTCCAGCCTTGGAAATCGTGGCCTGCAGCACTACCGTGCCGGAAACGCGCGCCGCCTTGGCAATGGGCGGATAGATGGGCTGGGTCCTCTGAATCAACATACCAACGGCCACACCCGCCGAGATATTCACCTTCTTCGGGGCCGCAGCCTGCACCTTAGGGCCGCCGCTGCCGAAAACGCTTCCCATCACGCCGCCGGCGCTGCCACCCAGGCCTTCCATACCGGCAACGCCAAAGCTCGACGGAGGCGCTTCCTTCTCGCTCACCATCTTGATGTCGTGGGGAATCTTGGTGGGAGCCAGCAACTGATTGTTCATCATCTGCGACTGCACATGTACCACATGCACCTCAGGCGGTGGCGGTGGCGGTGGTGGCGGAGGAGGCGGTGGAGGTGCAACCAGGAGCGTCTGCATTGCGGCCTTGGGCAGAGCCTCGGGGTAGATCAGCGGAATGAGGATAAGAAGCAGCAAGATGGAGCCGTTGGTGATGAAAGTCACCATCATCCAATACTTGCTCTTGCTCTTGATCCTGCCCGCGGATTCAAACGTGGAATCTTCAAACATGGCCAGCCTCGAATCGGGTGTTGGTTACCTCTATTTAGACACCGTTCAAATGAGAAATGTTCCCGGCGTCGAAACAGTACCACAAAAGCGTGTTTCACCTATATCAGAACCACGCAACAACTTGCAAAACCTGCTGCAAATTCGGTGCAGCCTCCAGGGCGAATCCTAGACCTTTGCGCGCTTCGCCGCAGGCAAAACCGGGGCCTTCCCCCGCTGGCCGCGCCACTCCTGCCAGGCCACCAGCATCGGCGCCGCCACCGCGATCGAGGAGTACGTGCCGATCAGAATACCCACCACAAGCGCAAAGGAAAAGCCCCTTAATACCTGGCCGCCGAAAATGTAGAGCGAAAGCACCGTAAGGAAGGTCAACCCCGAGGTCAGCACCGTCCGGCTCAGCGTCTGGTTGATGCTGCGATTCACCAGGTCGGCCAATGGCTCACGCCGGCTCAGGCGCAGGTTCTCGCGGATGCGGTCGAACACGACGATGGTGTCGTTCATTGAATAGCCAACCAGCGTCAGAATGGCCGCGATCACGGTAAGGCTGAGCTCAAGGCCGCTGAATCCGAAGGAACTTGCCAGCGAAAACGCGCCCACCGTGATCAGCGTGTCGTGAAACACCGCCACCACCGCAGCCACGCCATAGATCAGTTGGAAGCGGAACCAGAGATAGATCAGCATGCCGATCAGCGAATAAATCGTCGCCAGACCCGCCTGCCTCTCCAGCTGCTTGCCCACCGTCGGGCCCACCACCTGCACGTTGCGCACCGTGAACGGATTGTCGTAATGCGCCTGCAGCGCGCCAACAATCTGCTCCCGCCCGGTATCAAGGGTCGACTCGTTGGTCTGCTCCGGCAGGCTGAT
>JAJXXG010001041.1 GCA_021781255.1 Acidobacteriota bacterium | reverse complement strand
ACGGGCCCAAGCAAGAATCTACGAAAAGGAGGTTAGTAATATGACACTGCATACCATAGAGCTGGGCGTCAATCCCGGTGAGGAATTGATCCGCATCGGGCCGCTCACGGTACGCTTCCTCGTTACCGGCGAGAACTCGGCTGGCACCATCGCGGCCTTCGAGGTCGTTGTCCCGGGAGCGCAGCGTCTTGCGGCTCCGGCGCACAGCCACGACCACTACGAGGAGACGATCTACGGCATCGACGGCGTGTTGACGTGGACCGTTGACGGCAAGCAAATCGACGTCGAGCCGGGACAGTTGCTCTGCATTCCCCGTGGCGCTGTTCACCGGTTTGACAACAACACCAGCCAGGAAGTGAAGGCGCTCTGCGTGATCACCCCGGCGGCGCTCGGTCCGCAGTACTTCCGCGAGGCCGCCGAGGTCATCAACGCGGCGGCCGGCGGGCCGCCGAACCGGGCAAAGATGGTGGATGTGATGCGCCGCCACGGCCTCACTCCGGCGCCGCCTTCGGCCCAGGCGTAGAGCCACTAGATTGGCCCCACCCAAAGTTCGTCTCCAGCATCCGCCCATCCTTCCGGCGTATTCTGTGGATCAGACTTCAAGACCGCGACGAAACGGAAACTTTTACCGCTCGCGTAGGACCTTCCAGGGAGGAACGCATGGCAACCACGGCAGCTCCCATCGTTCGCGCGCCGCGCGGCACTGCGTTGCGCTGCAAGGGATGGCAGCAGGAGGCGGTGCTGCGCTGCCTGATGAACAACCTCGATCCTGAAAATGCCGAGCGGCCCGCCGATCTGGTCGTCTACGGCGGCATCGGCAAGGCGGCGCGTAACTGGGAGTGCTACCACGCCATTGTGCGCGAGCTGGAGCGCCTGGGCAGCGAGGAAACGCTGCTGGTGCAATCGGGCAAGCCGGTCGCCGTGTTTCCTACGCACGAGATGGCGCCGCGCGTGCTCATCGCCAATTCAAACCTGGTGGGCAAGTGGGCCACTTGGGAGCACTTTAACGAGCTTGACCGCAAGGGCCTGATGATGTTTGGCCAGATGACCGCGGGAAGCTGGATATATATCGGCACGCAGGGCATTTTGCAGGGCACCTTCCAGACCTTTGCCGCGCTTGCGGAGCGGCACTATGGCGGCTCGCTCAAGGGCAGGCTGGTGGTGACGGGCGGCATGGGCGGCATGGGCGGCGCGCAGCCGCTTTCCGTCACGCTCAACGGCGGCGTGGCGCTCGTCGTCGAAGTGGACCGCAGCCGCATCGAGCGCCGCGTAGCGACCCGCTATTGCGACTGCATTGCGGAAGACCTGGACGAAGCGCTGCACTTGTGCGATGAGGCGCGGCGCGAGGGGCGAGCGCTTTCAGTGGGACTGGTGGGCAACTGCGGCGACGTACTGCCGGAGATGGTGCGCCGCAGCGTCAAAGTGGACGTTGTGACTGACCAGACCAGCGCACACGATCCGCTCAACGGCTACATCCCGCAAGGGCTCACGCTGAGCGAGGCCGCGGAGCTGCGCCGCCGCGATCCCGAGGAGTATGTGCGCCGCGCAACGGCGACCATGGTGATTCATGTGGAAGCGATGCTGGCTTTCGAGCGCGCCGGCGCGGTTACCTTCGACTACGGAAACAATATCCGGCGCTTCGCCTTCGACGCCGGCTGCGCAGACGCGTTTCTGATCCCGGGATTTGTGCCCGAATACATTCGCCCGCTCTTCTGCTCCGGACAAGGTCCGTTTCGCTGGGTGGCGCTCTCGGGCGACTCCAGGGACATCGACCGCACCGACGAACTGGCGCTTGAGCTCTTCCCTGATAACGAGATCCTTACGCGATGGCTCAAGCTGGCGCGGGGCCGTTTCGCGTTTCAGGGGCTGCCCGCACGCATTTGCTGGCTCGGCTACGGCGAGCGAGCGCGCATGGGCCTGGGCATAAACGAGCTGGTGCGCAAAGGCGAGATCTCAGCGCCTATCGCCATGGGCCGCGACCATCTTGACACCGGCTCAGTGGCCAGCCCCTATCGCGAGACGGAGAAGATGCTGGACGGCTCGGATGCGGTTGCGGACTGGCCGATTCTTAATGCCCTGCTCAACACCGCCTCGGGAGCGACGTGGGTGAGCTTCCACCACGGCGGCGGCGTGGGGATGGGCTATTCGCTGCACGCCGGGCAGGTGACTGTAGCCGACGGCACAGAAATGGCTGCGCGCAAAATCGCGCGCGTGCTCAACAACGATCCTGGCCTGGGCGTAGCGCGCCACGCCGACGCGGGCTACGAACTCGCCGCACAGACAGCGCGCGAGCGGGGAATCCAAATTCCCATGTCGAAAAAGTGACCGTGAACGAATCGCTCGCAATCGTCAACATTGGCCAGCTTGTCACCCTCGCCGGACCATCGCGCCCGCGGGTGGGTGTGGAACTCCGCGAGCTGGGCATCATTCCCAACGCCGCGCTTCTGATTGAAGATGGCCGTATCGTTGCGGCGGGTTCTTATCGCGATCTCCAGTCCAAAGGCCTGCCCCACGCAGTGGTCGATGCGCAGGGCCGGTGCGTGACGCCGGGTTTCGTGGATGCGCACACGCATTTGGTCTTTGCGGGCAACCGCGCCGCCGAGTTCGAACAGCGCATTGCGGGCGCGACGTATCAGCAGATCGCCAACGCCGGGGGCGGCATTCTGAGCACGGTGAGGGCCACGCGCGACGCATCTGAAGAGGAATTATTGGCCGCTTCGCGCCGCCATTGCAATTGGATGCTTCGCTCCGGTACAACCACTGCCGAAGCCAAGTCAGGCTATGGACTGGATCGTGAGACAGAGCTGCGCATGTTGCGCGTGATGGCCCGGCTCGACGCCGAAGGGCAGATGCGCATTGTGCCCACTCTTCTCGCGGCGCACACTCTGCCGCCGGAGTTTGTCGGACGCCGCGCGGAGTACGTTCGCTGGATCGCCCAAGAGTTGATCCCCGAGGTCGCAGCCCTCAAACTCGCGCGCTTCTGTGATGCCTTCTGCGACGACCACGCCTTCACGGTGGAAGAAGCGCGCACCGTGCTCATCGCCGGGCGCGCCCATGGCCTTGAGCTGCGCCTGCATGCCGAGCAGTTTCGCCCCGGCACCGGAGCCGCTTTGGCCGCCGAGCTGCGCGCTCGCACCGCGGATCATCTTGAAACCGCAAACCCGGAGACGCTGGACATGCTGCGCGCCGCCCAAGTGCAGCCGGTATTGCTTCCCGGCTCGGTGTTTGCGCTCGCACGCACTGCCTATCCGCCTGCCCGCGCCATGGTGGAGCGGGGCCTGGCCATCGTGCTGGCCACGGATTTCAACCCCGGCTCGTCGCCCATCTGCTCCATGCCGTTCATCGTCTCGCTGGCCTGCCTGCACATGGCGCTCACCCCCGCCGAAGCGCTCACTGCGGCCACAGTGAATGCCGCATGGAGCCTGGGTCTTGGACACTGCGCCGGTTCTCTTGAGGTCGGCAAGCAGGCCGATATTCTCATCAACGAGTTCACCGACTACCGCGAGATTGCATACTTTATCGCCGCCCCTGCGCTCCCGCGCGTCTTCATCGCAGGCAAGGAAGTCACTCCCAGGCAATAGCACCAGGCAAAGGCACGATCTGCGGAAAAATCCTGTTAGGAAAATAGCCGGATAGTGCGTTGAGAAAACGGTACCTGGAGTTCGAATGACTCATCTCCTGCGAGTCCCCGCTGAACTGTCCCTTATTTGAGGCCGCATCCCGCCGGCGCATTTACCGGATTGCCCCGCGCCGGCGCATTGCCGGGCAAGCTCACGGAGTAGTGGCCCTCCCAGCGTGCGGGTTCGCTTGCAGGATAATCGGTGCTCAGGATTTGCGCGCCGCTTGCCATCATGGCGTCGCGCCGGCTTGTATCGTTGGCGCGAGCTTCGTTGGTGCCTTCGTCGGCGCGCGCACGGACAAGATAACCCTGCCGCACCAGTTTCCCGATCTCGTCTGCCGGTCCCTCGTTCCATTCGGTAAACGCGGCATCCGGCTCGCCCGGCACGGCGTTGGTGAACAGTATGCGCCCACGCAGCGAAGGATGACCTTCAAGATACACCGGGCCCACGGCCCGCTGATCCATCAGAAACACTACCTTGCCACGGGCGCTCCTGAGCGTGGGCCAGTTGCCCTTGAGCACCGCCTGGTTGAGCGTTTCGTAGCTGCCGCGCACGTTGTCAGGAGTGATCATCTCGCGGGGCAAAAACACCGAGCGGATCTCGGCGTCGAGCGCGTCGAAGACGGCCGGCGTGAAAGGCTCGGCCGGTGTCAGTTGCAGCGTTCCTTCCGACGAGTTCTGCTTGGTCTCGACCAGAATAAAGATGGGAATATGCCGCGGATGGGCGTGCGACCACGCACGAACTTCTTTGAGGCACGCGGTGAACGGCTGGCACACGCTGCGATAGTCAATGTCCTGCACATGCATCACCTTGAAGCCGGGCTTCATCATCAGGCCCTCGGGATCGAACGGCGGATCGGGCGGAAGTTGCGCCTCCGCTACCATGCGCGGCCCCGCGGGATGAGCGAATCGTCCGCCATTGCTGTCGGCGAAGATGTCGAGCTCGATGTGGCGCACGCCGCCGTCGAGCTGACGCGTGAGAGTCTCGTGCTGGTAGTCGAGACCATTGAAGCCCTCAGGGTCTTTTATCTCCCACAGCTTCCGTTCGCTGGGCGGAATGCCGGCATGGTAGCTGTTGTGCGTCCCGATCACCTGGATCTGATTCAGCTTGAGCGCTCCATCGCGGTCCAGCGCCTGACACTCAACCGCCACAAGCGCTCCTCTCAACGCAATACCCAGCACACTCACAGCAATCCCCCGGCCATGGAAGAGCATCTCCATTCCCCTCGATTAGAGCGGAACCAGAGTAAACGTGTCCTTGCGCTAATCTGTGAAGGGTGGCTTTTACTTGAGGAAAAAGCCACTTGGCTGACGTGCTTCCGGGATACATCTACTCTGGTTCCGCTGCAGGCAGTGCAAAGGCTGCCGCGACCAGCCTACAGGATTGCGCTCCGGCTGGTTGTGTGAAAATCGGAACTCGCGCGAAGGCCGATCTCTGCAAGCGGGCCTCAGGCACGCGCCTGCAGCTCTGCGAAAATAGACTTTCATGCTTACACTCCAAAATGCCGGTAAGCGGTTCGGCCCGCGGATACTGTTTCTTGAAGCCACATGGCTCATCCGAAACCAGGAAAAAACCGCGCTCGTTGGCGCGAACGGAACCGGTAAATCCACGCTGATGAAAGTCCTCGCCGGACTGGAGACGCTGGACTACGGATCTCTCGATCAGACACGCGGAATCAGTGTGGGCTATCTGCCGCAGGAGGGGTTACAGCTTGCCGGCCGCACAGTGTTTGAAGAATGCCTCACTGTTTTCGACGAGTTGCACGAGATGCAACGCGAAGTCGAGAGGCTGGCCGGGCAGATGGCCGAACTCAACCACGAAAGCCCGGAATACGACTCTGCCGCGGAGCGCTACTCGCTGTTGCAGGACCGCTTTCACGCGCTCGACGGTTACGCGCTCGACGCGCAGGTAGGCAGCGTGCTCACGGGCCTTGGCTTCGGCAAGGAAGACTGGGCGCGGCACACCGATGAATTCAGTGGCGGCTGGCAGATGCGCATTGCGCTCGCCAAGCTGCTGCTGGCCAAGCCGAATCTGCTGCTCCTCGACGAGCCGACCAATCACCTTGATCTCGAAACCCGCAACTGGCTCGAGGACTATCTCGCTCACTATCCCTTCGGGTACATTCTCATCTCGCACGACCGCTATTTTCTCGATGTGACCATCGACCGCACCGTGGAGATCTGGAACAAGCGCCTCACCATTTATCAGGGCAACTACACAAAATACCTCGCCCAGAAAGACGAGCGGCGCGAGCAGTTAATGGCCGCGTACCGGAACCAGCGCGAGCGCATCGAGCACCTTGAGGCCTTCATCAACCGCTTCCGCTACCAGGCCACCAAAGCCAAGCAGGTGCAGTCGAGGATCAAGGAACTGGAAAAGATCGAGCGCATCGAAATCCCTGAAGCCGAACCGGTCATACACTTCAAATTTCCCCAGCCGCCGCCCTCGGGGCGTACGGTGGCTGAGGCCGAAGCGTTGGCGAAGAGCTACGGGCCGAAGCGCGTTTTTGATGGCGCGCGCTTCACCATCGAGCGCGGCGACCGCGTGGCGCTGGTGGGAGTAAATGGCGCAGGCAAGTCCACTCTCATCAAACTGCTTACCGGCGAGGAGGCGCCAACGGCCGGTTCCATCCGCCTGGGCCATAACGTCGCTGCCGAGTACTTCGCGCAGGACCAGTACAAAGTGCTCAACCCCGAAGCGCGCATGCTCGACGACATCAGCCGCTCGGCGCTGCGCGTCCCTGAGGTCGAATTGCGCTCGCTGCTGGGCTGCTTTCTCTTTTCCGGCGACGATGTCTTCAAGCCGCTGGGCGTGCTCTCCGGCGGCGAGCGCAATCGCTACGCGCTGGCGCGCATTCTTGTCTCGCCGTCGAATTTCCTGCTCCTCGACGAGCCCACCAATCATCTGGACATGCGCGCCAAGGATGTATTGCTCGACGCGCTCGCTTCGTACACCGGCACAGTGGTTTTTGTCTCCCACGACCGCTACTTCATCGATCGGCTGGCCACGCGGGTGCTGGAAATCGAGAACGGCGCGGTGACGGCGTACGAGGGCAACTATGAAGACTATTTGCGGCGCAAGGCCGCGCTGAACGCAGAACCATCTTCCAACTCTGTCATCCTGAGCGACGCGGCGCGCAGCACGGCGGAGTCGAAGGATCTGCGGTTGCCGTACCCTTCGAGCAATGGAGACGCCGGCCGCGCGCTCAACGCATCGCCGAACAACACCGTTCTCATCGAAGGCGGCTATGAAGGGCCGGACATCGCTGCTTCGAAGAAGCAAACCCGCCGCCTGAATCCCATCAAGCAAAAGCAAATGGAAGTTCGCTGCGCCTTCCTCGAAGAGGAGATTCCGCGCATCGAGGCATCCATTGCGCACACCGAGCAGCAGTTGGGCGTCTACGTCTCCGCCGCAGAGACGCAGCGGCTGACCACGCTCGCCGAAGAGCTCCGCGCCCAACTCGCCGCGCTCACCGAGGAGTGGGAGGGGCTGATGGAGCAGTTGGGGAGTGTATAGATCGGACGCAGCTTCGGGAAGAGCGCTTTCTCATTTCAATGCTTAACCTCGTAGTACTTATGCCTACAAAACGCGTCAAACGCCCAAAAATCTGCACTCCCTGCTCGACCCAGATCAGCTGGTTTGGTCTCATAGGTGGGGATTATCGAGCATTTGGACGGCTTCCCATCCCGCAGCAAGCACCGGTTAATTGCCCGCCGGTAGGGGACCCGTCCCCTCGCGCAAAATCCAGACACGAAGGCTCCTTTCTGGAATCCAGAGAGTTTGGCGCAGTTGCTGGCTGAGTTGGAAGCGAAGACACGCCCGAGGTGAACCGCGTGATTGCGGCGACGATCAACGGCATCTCGGCGGGGCTCAAAAATACTGGCTGAGGCACAGTTTTTCCTTCTCCCGCCGGCGGTTGACGCGTCGGCGCTTCCGGGAGGCAGACGTCTCTCGCTACTCGGCTAGGCACGAACCAGAAAGATTGGCTCTTGCCATATGCGGTGCGATGGGTCTACCTTATTGGTATGCATCGATGTCGCTAACACCGTCCTGGTGCCAGCTCCGATGCCGATGTGCGTTTGTATTGCGCGCAATTTTTCCACTGACAAGCTGCACCAATCCCCAAGAATCCGCTTCATCAGCAGTTGGGGCCCATAGCCCCGGAAAAGGAGATCAACATGGCGCGCATTGCCGCGAATGTAACTGAACTGATCGGCCGCACTCCCCTTGTGCGGTTGAACCGTGTGGCATCTGGTTTGCCGGCTACCGTCGTCGTCAAGCTGGAAAGCCAAAACCCTGCTTCGAGCGTGAAGGACCGCATCGGCTTTGCCATGATAGACGCGGCCGAGAAGGCCGGCAAAATCACGCCCGGCAAGACAGTGCTGATTGAACCAACCAGCGGCAACACCGGCATCGCGCTGGCGTTTGTGGCAGCGGTCAAAGGCTACAAGATCATCCTCACCATGCCCGAGACCATGAGCCTGGAGCGGCGCGTAGCTCTTTTGGCCTACGGTGCGGAGATTGTGCTGACTCCAGGCACCAACGGCATGAAAGGCGCCATCGCCAAGGCCAATGAGATCCTGGAAAAGACGCCCAACGGCTACATCCCGCAGCAGTTCGATAACCCTGCCAATCCCGCTATCCACATGAAGACCACCGGGCCCGAGATTTGGGACGATACCGACGGCGCAGTCGACATTCTCATCTCCGGCGTGGGCACGGGCGGCACCATCACCGGCGTGGCCAGCTACATCAAGCCGAAGAAGCCCTCGTTCAAGGCCATCGCCGTGGAGCCGGCCGACAGCGCGGTGCTCTCCGGCGGCAAGCCCGGCCCGCACAAGATCCAGGGCCTGGGAGCAGGCTTTATCCCGAGCATTCTCGACACCAAACTCATCGACGAAGTGGTGCAGGTGACGAACGACGAGTCAGTGGAGATGGCGCGCCGGCTGGCCAAAGAGGAGGGGTTGTTTGTCGGCATCAGTTCCGGCGCGGCGGCGGTTGCGGCGCTCAAGGTGGCTGCGCGGCCTGAGAATAAAGGCAAGTTGATTGTGGCCGTGCTGCCCGACTTCGGCGAGCGCTATCTGTCGAGCGTGCTCTTTGAGCCACTGCGCCAGCAGGCGCTGGCTCTGCAGGCCGAGCCGATCGCGGTGACGGCGTAAAAAAGGAGTAGTGAGTAGGGGTCTGCCACAACATTAAGCATCAACGCGATGGCGGCCTTCCTGCTCTCTACTGCCTGCTCCCTGCTCCCTCGCAAGAAAGTTTGTAGTCTGTGAGTTTTCTGGCACGCATTCGCGACGACATCCACTCCGTGATGGAGCGCGATCCGGCTGCGCGCACGCAGTTGGAAGTCGTGCTCTGCTATCCAGGCCTGTGGGCGGTGTGGATTCACCGCGTATCCCACTGGCTCTGGCAGAAGAAGCTGCGCCTGCTGGCGCGTCTGCTCTCGCAGGTAGGCCGTTTCTTCACCGGGGTCGACATCCATCCCGGCGCGCTTCTGGGGCAGAGGCTCTTCATCGATCACGCAACCGGCGTGGTCATCGGCGAGACCACCATCGTGGGCAGCGACGTAACCATGTACCAGGGCGTTACGCTGGGCGGCACCGGCAAGGGGCATGGCAAGCGCCACCCCACAGTTTGCGATGGCGTCTTCATCGGCAACAACGCCAATATTCTCGGCAACGTGACCGTGGGCGAGAACTCGCGCGTCGGCGCAGGTTCAGTGGTTCTGGCTGATGTGCCGCCGAACTCGACCGTTGTCGGCGTTCCTGCCCATATTGTTTACCGCAACGGCGAGCGCGTGCTGATTACCGATCCGCACGATGTGAAAGACCCACTCTCCGACGCGCTCATCGCGCTTTCAGCCCGCGTGGAGGAGATGGAAGAACGCCTGGGCGCGCGCGAACGCAGGGCCAAGCCCTTCGCCGACGAAGAGGCCGAGCGCACCGCCTATCGCATCGAGCTCGAACGCCTCCGTGCTTACGTCTCCATGGGCGAAGGGATCTGAGGGGCAGTGCCGTAACCAGCGAGAGCCGTGCTTTTCAAAAAGCTGATTGATGCAACCAGTCTCGCTATTTGGGTAACTGCGTCACGTCCCAGCCGCCACCGAGGGCGCGGACGAGGCCGACGCTGGCGACGAACTGGCGCGTCTTCAGGTCGATAGCGGTGCGCTGGTTCTGGAGGAGCGTCTGTTCGGCGGTGAGCACCTCAAGATAGCCGGTGACGCCGCCCTTGTAGCGGGCATTGGAGAGATCGAAGGAGTGCTGCGCGGCGTCCACGGCGTGGTGCTCCACACCCGACTCCTGCTCAAGGATGCGAAGGCTTGAGAGCTGGTCTTCGACATCGTTGAAGGCCTGGAAGACGATGTTGCGGTAGCCGTCTGCCTGCGCTTCGTAGGCGTGGCGCGCCGCG
>JAJXXG010001183.1 GCA_021781255.1 Acidobacteriota bacterium | reverse complement strand
TATTCCCTGGTGGGGCTACACGCATCGCACGTCATAGCCGGGCTCATCATGCTGGGTCTTGCGCTCATCTTTTCCCTCATGGGCAAGGTCAACAGCAATCATGCAGAGCGGCTTGAGGTGCTTTCAATCTACTGGCATTTTGTCGACGCGGTTTGGGTCGTCGTCTTCACCGTTGTCTATGTTCTTGGCCGCTGAGGCGGCAAGCGAGGTACGCAATGCACCACGAGAACGAGACTGAGCACAACGTAGTACACATGCCGGCGCCGACAGTATGGCCGCTGGTACTGGCGCTGGGGCTTGCATTGATCCTTACGGGCATGGTCACAAGCGCCGCCATCAGCGCGCTCGGCCTGCTGCTGTCTCTTGCGGCAAGCTTCGGATGGTTCCGCGAGGTGCTGCCCGTCGAGGCTCATCAGATGGTCGAAACGAGCGATGAGGAAATTGATATTTCCAGCGCGCGCAAGTCCATTGAGCGGCTGCCCGTTGACTCGCTGCACCGCAAGATGGTTCCAGTCGAAACATTCCGCATCACGACCGGATTGAAAGGCGGCATTGCCGGCGGCATCGCCATGATTGTTCCCGCAACCATCTTCAGCCTCGTCAAGTATCACAGCCTGTGGTACGCCACAAACCTGATGGCGGCAGGCGGCTTCGTAAGCTGGGCAGGCCAGAGCAATGAGTTTCTTGCCCAGTTTCACATGCAGGGCCTGCTGGCGGCTCTTGTCATTCACGCGATCGCGTCGCTGCTGGTCGGTCTGCTCTACGGAGCGATGCTGCCCATGTTTCCCCGGTGGCCGATTCTCACCGCGGGTTTTCTTGCTCCACTGCTCTGGACAGGTCTGCTTTCTTCCACTCTGGCAATCATCAGTCCCGTCTTGAATGAGCGCATCAACTGGTTCTGGTTCATTCCATCCCAAATTGCCTTCGGGCTGGTAGCAGGCTACGTCGTCAATCTGCAGGCCAGGGTACGCACGCCGCAGTTTCAGGCGCTGCCGTTTGCCCTGCGCGCCGGACTCCACGGAGCAATCGGAGAGCCGGAAGATGAGACCGGAAAGAAGGATGGGCAGGCATGAAGAGCCGCTTCAAAGCATTGCCACTGCTCGCGCTCGGCGCTGCGGCGCTTGCCTGCATCGGGTGCAAGAGCATGCCTGGCTATCCGAAGCAGGAGTCCGAGGTTGCCCGCCCCGACGAGGTGCTGGACTTCAACACGCTGTACAAGCAGAACTGCTCAGGCTGCCACGGCGACAACGGACGCGATGGCGCGGCACTGCCGCTGAACAATGCCGCCTATCTCGCTGTCGCAGGAGCAGGCAACCTGCGCACCATCACTGCGAATGGCGTGCATGGCACACTGATGCCCGCCTTTGCCCGCAGCGCGGGCGGCATCCTGACCGACCAGCAGATCGATGTTCTCGTCCAGGGCATGCTGCACGAGTGGGGCAAGCCAGCCGAGTTTGCCACCATCGCACTCCCTCCCTACGCCGGCAGCTCGCCTGGCAATGCCGCGGAAGGACAGAAGGCGTTTGTCGCAGCCTGCTCGCAGTGTCATGGCGGGGACGGAACGGGCATCAAGCCAGCGGCCGATGGCAAGCCAACCCAGTTGGGCATTTCACCCGATTCGATCGTGGACCCGGCCTACCTGGCGCTCGTCAGCAATCAAAGTCTGCACAGCCTCGTCATCGCCGGGCGGCCCGATCAGAACGTGCCCGACTGGCGCGGCTACATCACGGGCCCCGGCGCGCACGCGCTCACGCAGCAGGAGATTGACAACATCGTTGCATGGCTTGCAGCGCACCGCGCACCCTCAACACAACAGTCCATGAGCGACGCCAGCAGCAACATGCCCAGCGCAACTGGCAAGGAGATCAAATGAGCACACCCCACGAGCCCGGTGGCCCATTGCAGCCAGAAGGGGCAGCTGAGACGCACACTACCGCGACAGCCGCTGAGGCAAAGGATGCCATGCACACGCGTCGCGCTTTCCTCTTCAAGCTCTCGCTTTATTTGAATGGCGCAGTCGGCGCGGTGTTGGCCGTACCCATCCTGGGTTACATTCTCGGTCCTGCCTTCAGAAAGAATGCGAGTTACAACTCGTGGGTGTCGGTCGGCCCCATCAGCGATTTCCCTGAGGGCGAGACGCGTCTTGCTGACTATCGCAATCCCGTCACCATGGTTTCAGATGGCGCAACGGGAAACGCGGCATGCTGGGTACGGCACATCGAGGGGAAGAAGTTTCAGGTCTTCGCCATCAACTGCGCGCACCTCGGCTGCCCGGTTCGCTGGTTTGCGCAGTCGCGGCTGTTTCTGTGCCCCTGCCATGGCGGAGCATACTACGAGGACGGCTCGCGCGCATCAGGGCCGCCGGAGCGTGGCCTCTTCGAGTATGAATACAAGCTCGTCGGCAATCACCTCATGATCCAGGCCGGCGCCATGCCCACGCCTGCAACCGAGGCGTGCGCAAAAAAGCCGAAGCCGCTGATCCAGATTGAGTCTCCTTCTCCTGCCGCGCCTGCGCAGGAATCTCAAGCCGCAGAGAGGTCCTCCTCATGGCCAGCCTGAACAAGCGCCCCAACTCCGCTGCTGGCAAGACGTTTGCCTGGCTCGACCGCAGGCTCGGTCTCGCAAAGCCGCTGACCGAGGCCGCGCAACACCCGACACCAGAGCGCAGCGCAAGCTGGTGGTATGTCTTCGGCAGCGCCGCCACGGTGCTTCTGATCCTGCAAGTGGTCACCGGCATTCTGCTTGCGCTTGTCTATTCGCCCTCGGCCGGCGAAGCGTGGGGCAGCCTGCAGTTTCTCAATCACAACGTCACGCTGGGCTGGCTTCTGCGCGCGATTCACGGTTGGGGATCGGACTTCATGATCGCCATCGTGCTCATCCACATGGTGCAGGTCTTCCTCTTTGGCGCATACAAATTTCCGCGCGAGCTCACCTGGATCATCGGCGTCTTTCTGCTGCTGCTCACGCTTGGCATGGCATTCACCGGACAGGTGCTGCGCTTTGACCAGGATGCCTATTGGGGCCTCGGCATCGGTGCCTCCATCATCAGCCGCGTTCCATGGATCGGCGGGCCGCTGGTGCATATGATGCTGGGCGGCCCCATCATTGGCGGGCAAACGCTCTCGCGATTTTTCGCCTTCCATGTCTTCGTCATTCCCGGCACGCTGCTCGCGCTGGTTGGCCTGCATGTCTGGATGGTGTTGCGCCTGGGCATCAACGAGTGGCCCATGCCGGGCCGCATCGTGAGCAAGGCGACCTACGAGCACGAATATCACGAGCTGACAGAAAAGAGCGGCGTTCCTTTCGTGCCCGACGCGGCATGGAAAGACGCCGTCTTCGCCGCGGCAATCATGCTCTCTGTGCTTGCCTGCGCGCTCTTTTTCGGACCCTTCGGTCCAACCGGGCAGCCTGACCCCACCATCATTCAGACCGCGCCCAAGCCGGACTTCGCGTTTCTCTGGATTTACGCGGTGCTCGCCTACCTGCCTCCAGAGCTTGAAACACCTTTCGTCTTCATTGCACCCATCGTCATCATCGGCGGCATGCTGCTGCTGCCGCTGTTCGCGGGAGAAGGCGAAAAGCATTGGAAGCGCCGTCCCGTCGCCGTGCTCATGGTCGGCATCATCGCCGTAACGCTGGCCATCTTCACGCAGCTTGGCACCTACACGCCGTGGAGTCCCATCATGGAGGCGTGGTCCGGCGAGGCAATCCCCGTGGCCTATCTGCAACAGCGCTCGCCGCTGGAGCGCCAGGGCGCGCTGGTGTTGCAGAACAAGCAGTGCCGCAACTGCCACGCGCTCGGCGGCGTGGGCGGAATGCGCGGGCCCGCGCTGGACTCCATTGCGACGCGCATGACGGAGGACCAGATCATTCGCCAGGTGTTGCAGGGTGGCGGAAACATGCCTGCCTATGGCAAGGCTCTCAGCCCAGCGGAAACACGCGCGCTCGTCAGCTTCCTGATGACGCTGCGTGAAAAGAATCTCGCGCCTGCCGTCGATGCCTCGCGCTCCCTTACGCATGCAGGGGCGATGCGCATACCGGCAAAATCAGATACGGCGAGAACTCCCTAGCCCATGTCCTCCGCTATGCAATCCGTGCTGGAAGACTGGTCGCTGCCGGTTTGGCTCACCCTGGCCACCGTGCTCACGGTCATTCTGTATGTCCGCGGATGGCTTGCTCTGCGCAAAACCCGCCGCGAGCAATTCACCGGATGGAGGCTGGCTTCATTCCTCGCGGGAATGGCCAGCCTGTGGATCGCGATCGGATCGCCGCTCGATGCATTCGCGGATGTGCTGCTGAGCGCACATATGGTTGAACACCTGATCCTCATGTCGCTCGTGCCGCCGTTGGTGCTGCTTGGTCTGCCCGTTGTTCCGTTGCTTCGCGGCCTGCCCTGGATTCTGCGCAAAGCGATTGCCGGCCCGCTGCTTCGGCTCAGCCCGCTGCGACGCCTGGCGCACTGGCTGATTTCGCCCCCCGTTGCATGGCTGGCAATGAACATCACTTTTCTCGCATGGCACGTGCCCGGCGCATACGACCTCGCTCTCGAAAACGAAACCATACACGACGTTGAGCATCTCTGCTTTCTCTTACATCGCTACTCTTCTGGTGGTGCATCGTCCGCCCATGGCCCACCGCACAGCAGAGCCATCGTTGGGGAATTCTGCTCTATCTTGTTGGCGCTGATCTTGTGAACACCTCGCTTTCAGCATTTCTCGCCTTCTGCAATCGCCCGATGTATGCCTTCTACGTTGACAACCCGAACCCATTCGGCATCGCACCCCTTCCCGATCAGATTCTCGGCGCAGTCGTCATGTGGGTCGTGGGCTCCCTTGTCTTCCTCGTGCCAGCGGGAATCATCACCATCGAACTGCTGCAGCCATCCCGCAATCGCAGCGCGTACACAAGCGCATAAAGCCTGGCGGAAAGCCACCTCGCCACCGCGGGTGAATCCTGAGACTCACTCTCGTATTCCCGGCAGTCCAGGGCGACATGAAAAAATATCGATCCTCGCTAACTAATCCTTTAGTTGCTCGTCCATTGGTTGTGCAGCAAAGCTTTCCGCTGAGATTGCCGCATGGGATCAACTGGATAGACATGCCTCCAAAGAAGTCCAATACGCTGACTGAAGCCGAGCTGAGGCTCATGAAACTCCTCTGGAAACGTGGTGAGTCTGCGGTGAACGACCTCGTTGCCGCTATGCCAAAAGGGGAAAGCCTTGCCTATAACTCGGTGCTGACAACCATCCGCATCCTCGAGCAGAAAGGCTATGTCGAGCACCGGCAGGAAGGCCGGGCCTTCGTCTATCGTCCCTGCGTAGAAGAGCATGAGGCCAGCCAGTCAGAGATTCGTCACGTGCTCCACCGTTTCTTTGGCAACTCGCGCGAACGCCTCGTGTTATCACTTCTGGGCGACGAATCGATCTCGCCTGAGGAATTGCAACGGCTCAAGGACGCAATACGGGACGCAGAACCCGACAGCGCTGAAGAGGTGTAGAGCATGCATCCATTGGCACTCATTGACGCAATCCCGTGGACGATGCCCGCTGCGAGCGACGCGCTCTTCGCTGCGTTTCGCGCGCTTTCACCTGTCGCGGCGTCCACCATTGCGACCGCATTTTGGCAGGGCGCCCTGGTTGCTTCCGGCCTTGCCATTTGCCTTCGTCTTGCGCCACGCATGCCTGCAGCACAGCGCTTCGCCGTCTGGGCGGCAGGATTTGCCACACTGATAGCCCTCCCCTTTACGCCTCTGCTGTCGCATCTTCCAGGCGCAGCATCCAACGCGGTCCCCATCGGCACAGCCCTGACCGCGTCAAAACCATGGTTGCAGTTGGACATGCGCTGGAGCCTGGCAATCGCCGCAATTTGGCTTGCCGCGTCAGTCTTCCGCGCGGCGGACTTTGCAATGCACTCATTCCGATTGCGCAAGTTGTGGAAGACTTCGATGCGAATCGATTCCTGCGCCAGCGCGACTTCCCTGCAGTCAGGCCCGAGTTGGAAGTGGAGGCGCAGACGGGCGCAGATCTGTTCGACAAAGGAACTGGATCGCCCCAGCGTAATTGGATTCTTTGCGCCCCGCATTCTCATCCCCGCGTGGCTCCTCGCTCAGCTCACGCCTGAAGAACTGCAGCAGGTCGTGCTGCATGAAGCAGAACACCTGCGCCGCGGGGATGACTGGACAAACCTCTTCCAGAAGCTCGGCCTCGTCCTCTTTCCCCTGAACCCCGCGCTCTGGTGGATTGAGCGCCGCCTTTGCCAGGAACGGGAGATGGCATGCGATGACGGGGTAGTCAGAGCTACGCGCGCACCGCGGGCTTATGCAACATGCCTCGCCAGCCTCGCTGAGCGCGGCATGCAGCGTCGCGCTGAAGCTCTTTCGCTGGGCGCCTGGCAGCGCCGTTCTGAACTCGTCCAGCGCGTACATCGAATCCTGCGCCACAGGAACACGTTGCATCCCTTCGCCACGCGCTCCTTACTGGGAGTCCTCGGTTGCGGCCTCCTCTTCGGCTCAGTGGAACTCGCGCGCTGCCCGCAGTTGATCGCGTTTGTTCCGGCACAGGACGCAGAACACTCGCAGACAATCGCAACAATGCAAGCGCCGGCTGAACCAGCGCAGCTCATCAACGCAGCGAGCACCCCCGTGCGCAAGGCGGCCTCGGCCACGCATGGATTCCGCGCAATCCAGTCAAGACCGCATGCTGCATACAATGCGCAGGCACGCGGAACATTCGCATCGTACGACGCAGCCGAAGGGACGGCTTCAGCCTCCGTGCTCGCTTCCGGTTCGCCGAAGCGGATGACGAAGGTTGCATTCGCCGATTCACCATCCGCTCCAGTCAGTGAGCCGCAATGGATTGTGCTCACCGCCTGGCAGCAGGTACAAACCGCAAGCTCTGCCGCGCGTCCGATTGCAGACTATGACACCGGCGAGATAACAGAGCAGCCCAGTGGCCAGGTGACGAGTCAAATCACAGTCACCCGATTGATTTTCAAAATTCTTCCCGCAGGTTCCACATCCGCTCAGCCAGCTGCAGTGCCCGTTCGCAGCGACTGGTTCGTGATTCAACTCTAACCACCAACTTCACCCCATGAGAGGTAGCTATGTCAGTATCAACTAATTCATTAGTCGCAAAAGCCAGGCGCTTCGCTGTCCCCGCAGGAGCGGCGGCATCGGTACTTCTGGGATTCACATTGCTGCTTAGTCACGCCACAGCGCACGCCGCCGGCAACGGCGCGTCTCCACTGGACGACAACAGCGTTTCCTCATTGGTTTCGCTGGACAACGCGGTTGAGGCAGTGGCTGCGCGCGTCACCCCTGCTGTGGTCAACGTGTCCGTCACCTCGCGCGCTCCGGCGCAGGACGTCATGTCCGATGACGGCCAGGAAAACTCACCGGACAATCTGCCGCCCGGACTGCGGCAGTTCTTCTTCGGCCCGCAAGGCCGTGGCCAGGGGATGACGCCGCCTTCACAGGTCGAGCGTGGCATCGGCAGCGGCATCATCATCTCGCCTGACGGTTACATCCTCACCAACGATCACGTGGTCAACGGAGCCACGCAGATCCGCGTGACTCTGCATGACCGCCGCGTCTTTCCGGCCAAACTGATCGGCGTCGATAAACTCAACGATCTGGCGGTCATCAAGATCAATGCTGCAAATCTGACAAGCGTCGCATGGGGTGACTCCACCAGACTGCACCCCGGCCAGACCGTGCTCGCCTTCGGAAGTCCCTTCGGCTACTTCCAGTTCTCGGTCACGCGCGGCATTGTGAGCGCGCTCGACCGGCCCAATCCCTACTCCGACGATCCGCGCAAGCCGGGCGACTTCATCCAGACCGACGCTGCCATCAACCCCGGCAACTCCGGCGGGCCACTGGTGGACGCGCGCGGCGAGCTGGTTGGCATTAACACCTTCATCATCTCCAACAGCGGTTCCTTCGCGGGCGCCGGCTTTGCGATTCCCTCGCAGATTGCCAAGGCCTCCGCTGATGCCATCATCAAAAGCGGCTCTGTGCATCATGGCTACCTGGGAATCAGCATGAACGATGTCACGCCAGATAACGCCAGCTTCTTCAGCCTGCCCGATGCCAGCGGAGCAATCATCAGCCAGGTCACCCCTGACTCGCCGGCCAGCCGCGCCGGACTCCAGAATGGCGACGTTCTGCGCGAACTGAACGGCAAGACAATCGTCAATGGAAGCGCCCTTCAGGTGGCTGTCACTCAGATTGCTCCAGGCAACACAATTGCCCTCGGCATTCTGCGCAACGGCAAGCCGGAAACGCTGAAAGTCACCGTTGGCGCGTTTCACGCGAACAATGAAGTGGCTGACAATGCCGGCGCGGGCGCGCAAAATCGCGGAAGGCTCGGCCTCGCCGTCAGCGACCTCACGCCGGATCTTCGCAACCAGTTGCGCATTCCCGCGCGTGTGAGTGGCGCAGCCATACAGCAGGTTCGTCCCGCAAGCCCGGCGGATGACGCAGGCCTCGCCCCCGGAGACGTCATCCTGGAAGTAGACAGGCGCCCTGTCGAGAGTGCGGACAAATTTGCGAGCGCAATCCACTCCATTCCGGCAGACAAGAATATCCTTCTCCTCGTCTGGTCGAAGGGTGGAACCAGCTACCGCGTTGTGCGCCCGGACCAGAACCCGCAAAGTGGTATGTAGACATGGGGCACAAGGGCCGCTGCATTCCGCCAGGAAGCTGCGGCCCCGGCCTCAACTGCTTCGCCTCGCCAGCCCTTCGCGCGCGTCACTGCCCGCGCCTCCAATGCGGCTTATACTCCAAGGTGCCGGGGAGGCTCGGCAGCCCAGCCCATTCGCTGGAGCGGCCGCAAAAGCAGCGCCATGGAAGCTGACTTCAATCCGCGTGCCGAACAACCGCCAGTCGCCGCATGGGGAATCCTCGTCCTCGTAGGATTCACGGCAGTCATCGGGCAAATCGTTCTCATGCGGGAACTCCTTCTCCTCTTCAACGGCAATGAGCTCTCCATGGGGCTCATGCTGGCCACCTGGCTGCTATGGACCGCCGCTGGAAGCAGCATGACCGGCCGCCTGGTGCGTGATGGCTCCAGCGTTCGCATCCCAATTGCCCTCGCGGAATTACTCTGTGGACTCAGCCTGCCACTCACCGTGTTGGCGCTGCGTTCCGCCCGAGCGCTCTTCCAAATTGTTCCAGGAGAAGTGCTGGGCCCTGTGCCTGTGGTGCTCATTTCTCTGCTCTGCCTGAGCGTGTTTTGCCTGTTGTCAGGGTCCCTTTTCGTTTTGGCCGTACGCATCTACCAGCAGCAGCGCAGCGTCACAGGGCAGCTTGCCACCAGTTATGCCTACCTGCTTGAGACTTCAGGATCCGGCTTCGGAGGAATTCTCACGAGCATACTGCTGCTGCGCGTCTTCGGCTCCTTTCAGATTGCCATGATTGTCGCCCTGCTGAATCTTGGCGTGGCGGCAAGCCTGCTCTTCAAAGTCAGCCGCCGGCAGGCTCTTGCAATTGCATTGGCTGGATTGGTTCTGGCTTTCCCTCTTTTACTCCACGTCGCGCCGCGCCTCGAAGAGTCCGCGCAACAGCACTTGTGGAAGGGATTTCGCGTCATGGGCTCACAGGACTCCATCTACGGCAAACTCACGGTCGTCGATGCGGGTGGCATGCACAGCATTTATGACAACGGCTCACTCATCGCCAATGTGCCGGACGAAGCCGCAGCCGAAGAAGCCGTTCACTATGCCCTGCTGGAGCATCCCGCTCCAAAGCGCATCCTGCTCATCGGCGGCGGCGTCAACGGCAGCATCGCTGAGGCCCTCAAACATCCGACTCTGGAGCGAATCGATTACGTCGAGCTTGATCCATCTCTCATTTCCGTGTTTCAGCGCTTCTTTCCCGCGGATGCTGCACGTGCCTTTGCCGATCCACGCGTGCATGTGCATTTCATCGACGGCCGGCTCTATCTGAAAGAATCATCCGGCAACTTCGACGCAATTCTGCTCAACCTGCCCAATCCACAGACCGCGCAGCTCAACCGCTTTTACACAGCAGAGTTCTTCCGCTCCGCTCACGATCACCTCGCGCGGGGTGGGCTCTTCGCGCTCCAGCTTGGAGCATCGGAA
>JAJXXG010000493.1 GCA_021781255.1 Acidobacteriota bacterium | reverse complement strand
AACTCCATCACCACAACCCCCACCCGACCTCTGTCATCCTGAGCGACCGAAGGGAGTCGAAGGATCCGCGGTTGCTTTCCGCACCTCCAACACCAGCCGGGCACCCCATATCTCGCCTTGTAGACTGGAAAAAGCCCCGGGCCCTTCAAATCATCTCCACGCCCCACAGGTCGTGCAGGTGCACCACACCTTCCACGCGCTCGTCGGCATCCACCACAATCAGCGAGGTAATCTTCCTCTCCTCCAGCAGCGCCAGAGCCTTTGCCGCCAGTTCGTTTACGCCAATCGTCCGGGGATGCGCATTCATCGCCTCGCCTGCCGTCTTGCTCAGCGCGGCGCCGCCTTCGCGTTCCAGCAGCCGCCGCAGGTCGCCGTCGCTGATCACGCCGCGCAGTCTGCCATTCTCCTGCACTGTCGTAATGCCCAGCTTCTTTGACGACATCTCGTAGATCACGTCGGTCATCGGCGTCTCCGGCTTCACCACCGGCACGTCCTCACCCGCGTGCATCAGGTCGCGCACCCGCGCCAGCTGCTTGCCCAGCTTGCCGCCGGGGTGCAACTCGGCAAAGTCCTCGGCTCGAAAGCCCTTGCGCAAACTCACCGCAATCGCCAGCGCATCGCCCAGCGCCAGCATCGCTGTCGTGCTCGCCGTGGGAGCCAGGTTCAGCCCGCAGGCCTCGCGCTCCACCCCGCAGTCCAGCGCCACGTCGCTTGCCGTGGCCAGCGTCGATTGCAGATTGCAGCAGAAGCTCACCAGCGCGTCGCCCTTGCGCTTCAGCGTGGCCAGCAGCCGCAGAATCTCCTCCGTCTCGCCGCTGGCAGACAGGGCAATCACCACGTCGCCCGGCATCAGCACGCCCAGGTCGCCGTGCACCGCCTCTGCCGGATGCAGAAACAGCGCCGGGCTGCCGGTCGAGCTCAGCGTTGCAGCAATCTTCTGCGCAATAATGCCGCTCTTGCCCATGCCGGTAACCACCACGCGCCCGTTGCCTGCGCCGCAGCGCAACACCAGCTCCACGGCGCGGTCAAAGTCCGCGGCCATCGGGCCGTCCAGCCGTGCCGCCAGCGCCTCCAGCGCTGCGGCTTCCGTTCGCACCAGTTCCGCCGGTTTCAAGCAGCCTTCCTCGTTCGTGCCAGCCATCGGTCTCTGATGGTATCAGCTTCCGCCCTTGCGCCCATGTTTCGCGCCAACGCGCCCGCGCTCGTACAATAAAGAGCAGAGAGGTCCATCCCCGTGAAGCGCAACACCGTCGTTCTCTCCGTAGTTCTGCTGCTGCTCGCAGCCTTTGCCTGGGCAGGCTGGGCCAACTGGGAGTATCGCAAGCAGGCCGCCGAACTGCGCGCCGCTGCCGTCGCCCGCGGCGAGCTGGTCGCCACCTCATCCGATGCGCCGCAGTTCCTGTCGCCGCTGATGAACAAGCCCGCGCCGGACTTTACGCTGCAGGACCTCAGCGGCAAAAAAGTCTCCCTCTCCAGCTACAAGGGCAAGGCCGTGCTCATCAATTTCTGGGCCACCTGGTGCGCTCCCTGCAAGATTGAAACCCCGTGGATCATCGATCTGCGCAACCAGTACGCCGCGCAGGGCTTTGAGGTGCTCGGCATCTCCGCCGACGACCTGGACCTGAACGACAAGCAGAAGCTCGCCGAAGAAAAGCAGCAGATCGCCGCCACCGTGCAGCAGATGCACATCCCCTATCCCGTGCTCCTCAACGGGGACTCGCTCAGCCAGTCCTACGGCGGCCTCGACGAGCTGCCCACGTCCTTCTTCCTCGATCGCAACGGCACCGTGGTCGCCACCCAGATCGGCCTCACCTCCAAAGACGAGCTGGAAGGCAACATCCGCAAGGCATTGGGAGCTGGAAAGTGAAGACCATCCTCGCCACTGTTTTCGCAGCCTGCCTCGCGCCGGTCCTCGTCGCGCAGCAGCAGTTGCCGCTGTTCAACGACGCGCCCAACCGCTCCCTCACGCGCACCAACGCCGTCCAGTATCTCTTTCCGGAGCAGGTCAGCGTGCCCGCCGGCAAGCCCAGCGCCGTGGAGCTGCACTTCCGCGTGGCGCAGGGCCTGCACATCAACTCGCACACGCCCCGGGACAGCTATCTCATCCCCACCGCGCTGTCCATCCCCACGGCCTCCGGCGTGCGTCTTGAGAACGCCACCTACCCGCCCGGCGAAGATTTCACCCTGCCGCTCGATCCCAAAACGCGGCTCAGCGTATATACCGGCGAGTTCGTCATTCAGGCGCGCATCGTGGCCCAGCGCGGCAACCACCTCGTCGAGGCGCAGTTGCGCTACCAGGCCTGCGACAACAACGAGTGCATGCCGCCCAAGTCCGTCACCGTCCCCATCGACGTCATCGGCAAGTAGCGCCAGCGCGCCGCTCTACGCGCCCGCCTTCTTCTCAATCTTCGCCCACGAGTCCTTCAGCGGCAGCGTGCGGTTGAACACCAGCTTCTCCGGCGTCGAGTCGAGATCGACGCAGAAGTAGCCCACGCGCTCAAACTGGTACCGCTCTCCCGCCTTCGCGCCGGCCAGCGACGGCTCCAGCCGTGCGTCCGTCACAATCTCAAGCGAGTCGGGGTTCAGGTTGCTCAGGAAGCTCTCGCCTTCCTCGAAGTCGCCGGGGTCCGCCTTGGTGAACAGCTTGTCGTACAGCCGGATCTCCGCGCCAATGGCGTGCGCGGCCGATACCCAGTGAATGGTTGACTTCACCTTGCGGCCATCCGGAGAGTTGCCGCCGCGGCTGGCCGGATCGTAGGTGCAGTGCACCTCCACCACGTTGCCGCCCGCATCCTTCACCACGCTCTGCGCTGTCACAAAGTATGCGCCGCGCAGGCGCACCTCCTTGCCCGGCGACAGGCGGAAGTACTTTGGCGGAGGCACCTCGCGAAAGTCGTCCTGCTCAATGTAGAGCTCGCGGGTGAACGGCACCTGCCGCATCCCGGCCTCGGCGTCCTCCGGATTGTTCGCCACCTCGAAGAACTCTTCCTGCCCCTCGGGATAGTTTTCGATCACCAGCTTCAGCGGGCGCAGCACGGCCATGGCGCGCCGCGCGCGGCGGTTCAGGTCGTCGCGCTGGAAGTGCTCCAGCATTTCAATGTCTGTCGTCCCGTTCGTGCGCGAGGCGCCGATCGCCGCGCAGAAAGCGCGAATCGCCTCCGGCGTAAAGCCCCGGCGGCGAATGCCGGAGATGGTAGGCATGCGCGGATCGTCCCACCCGCTCACGCGCTTCTCCTGCACCAGTTGCAGCAGCTTGCGCTTGCTCAGCAGCGTGTAAGTCAGGTTCAGCCGGTCAAACTCAATCTGCTGCGAAGGAAATATGCCGAGCTGCTCAATGTACCAGCGATACAGCGGCTGATGGTCCGCAAACTCAAGCGTGCACATCGAGTGCGTCACGCGCTCGATCGAGTCCGACTGCCCGTGCGCAAAGTCGTACATCGGGTAGATGCACCAGTCGTCGCCCGTGCGGTGATGCGTCGCATGCAATATCCGGTACATCACCGGGTCGCGCATGTTCAGGTTCGGCGAGGCCATGTCGATCCTGGCGCGCAGCACGCGGCTCCCGTCCGGGAACTCGCCGTTCTTCATGCGCACAAACAGGTCGAGGTTCTCCTCCACCGTGCGATTGCGATACGGGCTGTCCTTGCCCGGCTCGGTCAGCGTGCCGCGATGCTGGCGAATCTCCTCGGCCGTCAGGTCGTCCACGTACGCCTTGCCCGCTTTGATCAGTTGCAAAGCCCACTCGTAGAGCTGGCCAAAATAGTCTGAGGCATAGCACAGCCGGTCCCACTCAAAGCCCAGCCAGCGCACGTCCGCCTGGATGGAATCCACATATTCCTGCTCTTCCTTCTCGGGATTCGTGTCATCAAAGCGCAGGTTGGTCTTGCCGCCAAACTCGTCGGCAAGACCAAAGTCAATGCAGATGGCCTTGGCATGGCCAATGTGGAGATAGCCGTTCGGCTCCGGAGGAAAGCGCGTCTGCACCTGGGCGTCGCCGTACTTCTGGGTGCGCACATCCTCGGCAATCTGATCGCGAAGAAAGTTGGAGAGTGTGCGTGTGTCCTGGCTTTCCGGATTTGCGTTCGTCATCGTTGCGATTCCTGACTCCACGGTCTCTGCGCTCAACCAAGCGATGAAAGACTCTCTTCGGCCCTCTGTATGCGGGCAACACACACCTCGCGGCCAAGGATAGCCATGCTCTCAAACAGCGGCGGCGCGTTCTTGCGTCCGCACACGGCCACGCGGATCGGCTGAAACATCGGCCCCGTCTTCACGCCCAGCGTTGTCGCGGCCTCGCGCAGCGCCTGCTCCAGCACGGCGTGGTCAAATTCGCACGTCGCCAGCAGCTCCCGCGTGTGCCGCAGAATGCGCAGGGCCAGCGCCGCGTCGCCCTTTTGCGGAATCAAATCCGCCGGGTCATACGGGGCAAGCTCCTCCACAAAAAAGAAGTCGGCAGCCGCCACGGCCTCGCGCAGTGTCTTGATGCGCTCGCGAATCAGCGGCGTCACCGCCAGCAGCTTCTCCGCCGAGGCGTTCAAACCGGCCTCGTCAAAGTACGGCTGAATGCTGCGGCTCAGCTCCTCCACCGGCAGCGCGCGAATATACTCCGCGTTGAACCACGCCAGCTTGTCGTTATCGAACACCGCGTTCGACTTCGAGATCCCATCCAGCGTAAACAGCTGGATCAGTTCCTCAGACGAGAACAGCTCGCGGTCCTTGCCGTTTGCGTCCTTGATGCCGCCCGGCGTCCATCCCAGCAGCGACAGAAAGTTTCGGAACGCCTCCGGCACAATGCCCATCTGCTTGTAGGCCATCACGCTCGTCGCGCCGTGCCGCTTGCTCAGCCGCGTCTTGTCCGGTCCCAGAATCAGCGGCACATGCGCAAACACCGGCAGCTCCGCGCCCAGCGCGCGATACTGCAACACCTGCTTCGGCGTGTTGGAGATATGGTCGGCCCCGCGAATAATGTGCGTCAGCCGCATGTCGATGTCGTCCGCCACCACGCTCAGGTGGTACGTGGGAATGCCGTCCGAGCGCAGCAGCACAAAGTCCTCAATCTCCGCGTTGGCAAACTCCACCCTGCCGAACACCGCGTCGTCAAAGCTCGTCGAGCCATCCTCCGGCACGGCAAAGCGAAGCGCAGCCGCCTCGCCCGCAGCCATGCGCCGCTCGGCTTCTTCCCGCGGAATCCGCCGGCAGCGCCGGTCATACATCAGTGAGCGGCCATCTTCGGCGGCCTTGTTGCGGCGCTGTTCCAGCTCTTCCTTCGTGCAGAAGCACGGATACGCATTTCCGCTGGCCAGAATCTTCTCTGCCGTGGCCTTGTAGAGGTCCAGCCGCTTCGACTGGTAGAACGGTCCCTCGTCCCAGTTCAGGCCCAGCCAGCGCATTCCTTCCAGAATGCCCTCGACCATCTCGTCGGACGAGCGCTCAAAGTCCGTGTCTTCAATACGCAGGATCAGCGTGCCGCCCGTGTGCCGGGCAAACAGCCAGTTAAACAAAGCAGTGCGCGCCCCGCCCACATGCAGATAGCCTGTGGGAGAAGGAGCAAAGCGAACACGAGGAGTTTTGGCTTGCAGCAGAGTTTCTTCCAGCATCGCTGAGGTCGTTTTCCTCTTACGATGCTATCAGTTTCGCCGCTATCCCTGCGGCGGCTGCGGTGGAAACGGCCAGCCCATCTGCTCCGCCGTTGCCGCCGGGCGCACCTTCCACTCCGCAAACGCCAGCACGTAAATCAGCACCAGGTTGCCGAACGGAATGATGTTCAGCAGCGAGAGCCACGGCGAAAAACCCGCCTTCTTGCAGATAAACCAGAAAGGCACAATCACAACCGCCAGCCCCACCAGGATGACCAGCGGCAGGATGGTCATCATCGCAACGGCCAGCTTGTGAACCTGCTCCGGGTTCGGCGGATTCTGCATCAGGTAGAACGCGAGATGCATCGAGCACACTCCGCAATTTGAGATGGAGATTCCCCGCAACGTTAAGGCGAATCCCAAAAAACTGCAACCGGAATCTTGTTGAAAATCACGCGACCGGGGCTCAGGCCTCCGCCGCCTGCGTGCTCAGGCGCAAGGCCTCCGCCTGCTTGTCTCCCTCCGCCTCGCGGCTGATGGCAAGCACGGTGATGTCGTCGTCCTGGCCGAAAATCTGCGCCGACCGCGCAATAAACGACGCGGGCAAATGGCTGATGGCGCGCGCATGATTAAAGCCGAACAGATCGCCGTTCGGGCTTTTCGCCTCCACCACGCCGTCGGTCAGCACCGTGATGCGGTCTCCCGGCTGCAGCGTCAGTTTCATCTGTTCAAACTGCACGTGCTCGGTCATGCCCAGCGGCAGGTTGCCTTCCATCGCAATCTCTTTACGATTCAGGTAGGGCGCCAGGTGTCCGGCATTGGCAATGGTCGTCTCGCCATTCACATCCACGTGCAGCGCCACGCAGGTGGCATAGGCCTGGCTGCGGCCGCATAGCTGGCGGTTCAGCGCCTCCAGCACAAACACCGGCTCGTAGCTTGTCTCCACAATTGCACGGATTGCCCCCACGATCAGCGCCACCAGCATGCCCGCCTGCAGACCCTTGCCCGTTACGTCGCCAAGCACAATCAGCACGCCGCCCGCGTCGTCCGGCAGAATCTGGAAGAAGTCTCCGCCCACCTGCAGCGCCGGCCGGTACTCGCTCTCCAGCCTGAATCCGGGAATCGTCGGTATCGCGTCCGGAATCAGCACCTGCTGCACCTCGCGCGCCTGCTGAATCTCAATCTGCAAGTGCTCGCGCTGCTGTTGCGACTTCAGGAAGCGACGCATCAGCAGCATCGTGATGATATTCAGCGAAAGCACCACCGCAATCTGCGCAATGCCCACCTGGTAGCCGAACGGGAAGTAATTCATCGCTACATGCAGCAGTTGCAGGTCCTGCTGGTACAGCGCCACAAACACCAGCACCACGGCTGTCAGTCCCAGCCAGCCGCCCGTCATGTCGCGCTTAGTTCCTTCCCACGCCACCCACACCAGCAGACTGCCGAGCAGCAGCTTCATCAGCAGCGATACAGGCATCAGCCACAGATCGGCATTGGCCGGAACCACATGGCCGTACAGCGGCTCGCGCAGCAGGGCAACACTCAGGCACAGCATCGCCGTCATGCTGAAGACCATCCACCGCAGCCGTCCCATGTGGCCCAGCCGGAACCACGACGCCCAGAACATCACCCACAGCCCAATCTGAATCGGCCGCAGGAATGCATCCAGCAGCAGCAGCGCTGGCGTCGCCGGAATCCACGTCGTGTAATTGGTCACGATGGTTACGACCGCCTGCACCAGGGCTGCCAGCAGCGTCAGTTCCAGCCACACATACGAGCGCTCGCGGCGGTCCAGCAGGAACAGCACCATCACCACCGTCATGGCCAGCAGCAGTATGCCGGCTTCCAGAAAGCGGCTCAGCTGCGAGTGGTCCACTAGGCTCCAGTCCAGCCGCAGCAGCGCCTGCACCGGTCCCGCCAGCCCCAGCACCGGTGGGCTGTGCATTCCACCCGTATCCGCATTGATCAGCGGCGTTGAGGGGTTCATCCACACCCGCACCGCAATCGTCACCGGCCCGCTTCCCGGGCTCGCCGGCAGGTGGAACACCCGCGGCAGCGTCAGGTAGCTCGTCACGCCCTTGGCCGTAAATTTTCCAAACTCGCCGATCAGCTTGCCGTCCACGAACACCTGGTAGGCATCATCCAGGTTGTCCGGCATCATCAGCGCCAGGTTCCCTCTGCCGTCGCCCATCGCCTGCAGGTTCACCCGCAGCCGATACCACGCAAACCCGCTGTAGGCCGAGTGCCCGCGCACCGTCCAGCCAGGAACAAACCCGCTGACCCCGAGAAATGGATCCTTCACACCCGACTGCGGTGTCAGGTCCATATCTTCCCAGCGCGAGTCGTTGTAGCCCGGATCCGCCCAGGCCCGGTCGTCCCCCGTGTGGAACTTCCATGGTCCCGTCAGTTGCAGGGTCGAAGCTCCCAGCACCACCTGCCCTGATCCGTCCGGAGAAGCGGACGCAGCAGGGGTCTGCTCCGTTGCCGCATGCGCCAGCCCCGCCAGCAGACAACATGCCAGCGCGAGCCGCATGCTTTTCCACACACGGACCAAAGCAAACCGGAGAAACAAATCGTACAGGAGCATTGCAGGTTAGGCCTCTCGTCGTCGGGGATGAAAAACAGAAGCCCTGAATATCCACAGAGCATACCCGCAATAGCGCTAAACTGCAACTTTTGTGTGATTTAATTACTCGTTAATTAACCCCTACGTGATGTCTTCCGTGTCATACGCAGGAGAGACCGTCCGGCGTTTCGGAATGCCGTGCACCGAAGACAGCAAGTCGTCCACCACGTCTTCCAACTGACGCTGGCTTTCAATCACCGCGCTCATGCTTTTCAGTTCCTCGGGGTCGGCCGCACGCTCCACCAGCGCCACTGCGTGGCATTGCGCCACGTGGTCCAGTCCCAGGCCTTCCGGCGTCTTGGCCTTGATGCTCACCTGGTCGATGCCCACGCACAGCAGGTCGGCCACCCGGGCCCGCATCTCGCCGGCAATCGGCGCAATCTTCGGTGCGGCCAGCACCAGTGTTGTATCAATATTCACGATGCGATAACCGGCGTGCTGCAGCTCTTCCATCGCCAGATTCAGAAAGATCGCCGAGTCGGCATTCTTCCAGCGCGGATCTCCCGGCGGAAAAAAGCTGCCGATATCGCCCGCCGCCACCGCGCCCAGCAGCGCGTCCGTAATCGCGTGCAGCAGCACGTCGCCGTCGGAGTGGCCCGCCAGGCCCTCAGGATGCTCCAGCGTCATGCCGCCAATCCGCAGCGGTACACCTGGCTTGAATGCGTGCGAGTCCCAGCCAAATCCAATCCGTGTATCCATGTTCTCCGTGCCTGTTCTTTGCCAGCTTCAACAGTGGTTGGGCATCTTTGCCGGGGGCCCGCGGTTCCGGTCTTCACACCCGGCAAACCGCTATCGCTCCGGGGTTTCCGCTCTCAGCGGCTGCGCTGCCTCAGGTAGAACTCAGCCAGTTCCATATCCCCCGGCTGCGTAATCTTCAGATTAACCTGAGAGCCCGGCACCACCGCCACCGGCGCGCCCGAGCGCTCCACCACAGACGCTTCGTCCGTGCCCACAAAGCCGTCCTTGATCGCCTCCGCAAAGGCCTCCTGCAGCAGCCCGTAGCGAAAGCCCTGCGGCGTCTGCGCCAGCACCACAAACTCCCGTGGAATCGTGGATGTAATCAGCGCTCCATGGGCCGTGCGCTCCACCTGCTTGATGGTGTCCACCGCCGGAAGTCCCACAATCGCCGCGCCGTGTTCCGCCACCGCATCAATCGTGCGCTCAATCGTCGCCGTATCAATCAGCGGACGCACCGCGTCGTGCACCAGCACAATATCGTCCGGCGCGGCGGGCACCGCGGCCAGCGCATTGGCCACGGACTCCTGCCGGCTGTCGCCGCCCTCCACCACGTGCACGCGCCCGGCAAAGCCGTGCTCGGTCACCTGGCCCTGCACGCGCTCCACCTCTGTCCTGCGCACGGCCACATAGATCGCGGTAATGCGCGGCACGGCAGCAAACGCGCGCAGCGAGTGGATCAGGATCGGAATGCCGCCAAGGGCCACAAACTGTTTCGGTTGCGGGCCGGCCATCCGGGTTCCCAGCCCCGCAGCGGGAAGAATCGCAAACACTTGCATAACTCGTGGAGTATACAACGCGGGTGCCCTGTGCGTGGCGAACCGCCGGTTTTCCCCCGGCTGCTGGCGCTATCATCCTCTGGTGCACGCTCCCTTGCCACCGCCGCTGCCCCTCGATACCGCGCTGCTCACCCCCGGCCTGCGCCTTGCCGTCGGCCTCTCCGGCGGAGCCGACTCCGTCGCCCTGCTCCGCGCCCTTGCCGAGCGCGGCAGAGAACTCGGCCTCGTCCTCCACGCCGCCCACCTGCACCACGGCCTGCGCGGAGAGGAAGCCGACGCCGACCTAGACTTTGCCCGCGAACTCGCCGGCAGTCTCGGCGTTCCCTTCCACCAAGCCCACGTCGATGTCGCTGCGGAGGCCCGCCCCGACCCCGCCGCCTGCAAGCCCGCC
>JAJXXG010001096.1 GCA_021781255.1 Acidobacteriota bacterium | reverse complement strand
CGGGTTGAACGAGTAGGTGAACTCGTAGCCAATCATCGAGCTGTGAATGTGGCGCACCTCGAACATCCCGCCCATGGCATTCTTCGGCGTCTGCACGGTGCCATTGCCGCTGGTGCTGCTGGTCATCGCCTGGTAGAAACTCGCCGCCACATCGGTCTGTGCTTCGCTTGCGGCCGGCTTCTGCTGCGCCGCCGCGCCCTGCGCATACACCGTCGCGCTGCTCAACGCAGCCATTCCAATCACCGCCGCAACGGCCTGCATCCACTTCTTTCGCATCATGATCTCCGTCTTGAGTTTAAACCCGCGAACCGGGCTGGCTTGACACAAGAACAGCTCCCGATCCGGGTCGAGGATGCACTCCGTGCCAAGTGGTTTTGATGCAAAACCCGCAAATTTGGTAACTTGCTGAGGCTGCCTTCCTTACGATACAGCGTTACCCTTGGGGTCTGCACCCCGCCTCGACGCGCCCCGCCGCCGCCCACGCAAAAATTCTCCGCCGCCGGGAATCCTCCGGCCCGCTCGCACATCTGAGAAAATAGATGGAAGTGACAGGAGCGGTTCATTTTGCCTTGCGGCGCGCTGCGTCGCCCGCCTTGCTGGCGATTCTGGCGCTCGCAGCGCCGGGCGTGACCGCGCATGCGCAGATGCCCAGCCAGGGCTCCGCCGCCAATCCCTTCTGGGGCAGCGTAACTGCACAGCCCGTGACGGACACGAACCTCCAGCTCTCCCTCGACGACGCCGTCCGCCGCGGCTTGGCTAACAACCTCGGCCTCAAGGAAGCCGAGAACGGCGAGAAAAGTATCCACGGGCAGAAGAACGAGGCACTGCAGGAGTTTCTGCCCAACATCACGCTCACCGGCGGCACCGGCGTCTTCCAGCACGATCTCGCCGCGCTCGGCTTTGGCCCCGGCACCATCAGCAAGTTCGCCCAGATGTTTCCCGGCGGAGCTACGCCGGCAGGGCTCTCCTTCATCACCCGCGACGACCTGACGCAGGGGCACATCAATTTTGAACAGACACTTTTCTCCGGCCCGGTCATCGCTGCGTGGAAGGCAGCCGGAGCGGCCGAGCGCGTGGCCTATTTCGCCAAAATGTCCGCGCGGGGCGAGGTCGTTCAGCAGGTGGCCACCGCCTACCTGCGCTCCATCGCCGCCGCCAGCCACGTGGACAACGCCAAAGCCCTTCTCGCCGCCGACCAGGTGCTGCTTGACCAGGCCCATGCCGCGCACGAAGCGGGCACCGTGGCAAATCTGGATGAGTTGCGCGCGCGCGTCCAGCTTCAAGCGCAGCAACAGGCGCTCATTGCCGCGCAAAATGAGCAGGAGAAAGATCTGATCCTGCTCAAGCGCGAAATCGGCATCCAGCCCGGACAGAAAATTCAGCTCACCGATCCCGCGCCTTACAGCGACCTGGCCGCGCAGACGCCCGAGGAAGTCCGCGCAATTGCCTACAAGAACCGGCAGGACTATCAGAATCTGCAAAACCAGGCGGTGGAGGCGAAGGCGATCCACGCCGCCTATCGCAGCCAGCGGCTGCCCACGCTCAAGTTCGGCGGCTTCTGGGGCGTAGACACGGTCAACGGCGCAGGCACCCACGGAAACTTCGCCGCCATCGGCACACTCAGCGTGCCGCTCTTCCGCGAGGCCAGCCTGCGCGGCGATGAGGAAGTCTCCGCCGCCCAGCTTACCGCAGTCCAGTCCCAGCTTGCCGACCTGCGCAGCCACATCGACGAGCAGGTGCGCGACGCCCTGCTCGACGTGGACGCATCCGCGAAGCTGGTCGAAGTCGCCCGCTCCAACGTCGAGCTGGCCACGCGCGCCCTCAGCGACGAAACCGACCGCGTCAAGGCCGGAGTGGACGACAACCTGCCGCTGGTCACCGCGCAGGCAACACTGGCCACCGCGCAGAACAACCTCGTTGAAAGCCTCTACCAGTACAACGTGGCCAAGCTCGCGCTGGCCCGCTCTGCCGGTGTGCTGGAGACTCAGTACCGCCTTTACCTTGGCCGCTGAACCCCGCGCCGTTACGCCTTCCGCAGCGCCGGGCTCACCTGCTCCAGCATCGCCGTCACCAGCGCCAGCGGCAGACCAACCACATTGAAGTAGCAGCCCTCGATGCGCGGAATCCAGCACGCCGCCCTGCCCTGGATTGCATACGCGCCGGCCTTGTCCATGGGCTCGCCGGTCGCAATGTACGCCGCAATCTCCTCGTCGGACAATGTAAGAAAGCGCACCGCCGTCGCCTCGGCCGCCACCTCCACGCGCTGCGCCGTCACCACGGCCACGCCGGTGATGACGCGATGCGTCCGTCCGCTCAGCAGACGCAACATGCGCGCCGCGTCGCCGGAGTCTTCCGGCTTGGCCAGGATGTGGTTATCGAGCGTAACCGTCGTATCCGCGCCCAGCACCACCGCCTCCGCGTCGCCCAGTTCGTCATAGACGGCCTGCGCCTTCTCCCGCGCCAGCCGCGTGACGTAAGAAATGGGGTCTTCGCCCGGCAGAGGATCTTCAGGAATGTGCGCCGCATGAATCTGGAACGAGAAGCCCGCCTGCGCAAGCAGTTCGTGGCGGCGTGGAGAAGCAGAAGCGAGAATCAGCATAGTCGAATCAGACCGTCAGCCCGGTTCTGGAGCCTGAAGCCGTTGCAATGCCCCAGGCCATCGCGGGCGTGTTGTGCGCCAGGCCGAATCGTCCATCCGGCCCCAGCAGAATGATGCCGCCATGGCCGCCCAGGCGATTGTAGAGATACGCGATGGCCTCGCGCGCGGCCAGTTCCGGCGCAGTGCCCGCGGCCACGCGGTCCGTGGCCCACTTGCCCAGCACCAGCTTCATAATCGGCTCGCCCCAGCCCGTGAGCGAGACCGCCGCCGCAAGATTGTCCGCATAGCAGCCGCAGCCGATCAGCGACGAGTCGCCCACGCGCCCCGGCGTCTTGTTCAGCGTGCCGCCGGTCGAGGTGGCCGCCGCAAGATTGCCGTGCCGGTCCCGCGCAACCGCGCCTACCGTGTCGTGGGAGTTGTCATCGTGCGCGTACGCGGTCTCAGGACTTTTATCGTCCTTGTGGCCGGAGAAGGTGTCATCCGCAAATCCGGCTGCCTGCCGCGCCTGCGCCTCGGCCAGCCGCTCGCGCTCGCGCTCCAGCACCAGTTCGGAATTGTCGATGAGGCTCATCCCGTGGGCCAGCGCAAACTGCTCCGCGCCGGCGCCGACAATATAAACGTGCGGACTTTTCTCCAGCACCAGCCGCGCCGCCTGGATGGGATTGCGCAGCCGCTCCACGCACGCCACGCCGCCGGCCTTCATGCGCCCGCCGTCCATCAGCAGCGCGTCAAGCTGCACGCGTCCGTCTGACGTGAGAAAACTGCCGCGGCCCGCATCGAACGTCGGGTCGTCTTCAAGAATTGTGACCGCTGCCTCGACAGCATCCACAGCCGAGCCGCCGCTCAACAGAACCCGGTAGCCTGCATCCAGCGCATCCTGCACGCCGGCCTCGTGCGCCGCAGCCGCATCCGGCGGAATCGCCCAGGCGCCGCCGTGAACCAGAAGGATCGGATCGTGCGTAACTGGCGAACTCACTCGGATATGGTAGTGCATTCCGCCAGTCAGCGGACGCGCGCACGCCTCTCGACGCGCACAAAGCGGCAACACGCTCGCGCGGAATTCCATGTCAACAGTGCAGCCCGGGCGCGCGCGGCCTAAGTTGCTGAAAAGAATAACGAGATGATCCCCTGTGCCGTTTGCATGGAATTACCGCGACATTCGTTATGCTTGAAACATTCATTAAGAAGAAAGACGTGAACAAGGGAGAGCGTGTCAGTCTCTCCTATCTCGTTTCGGACTCCTTCCGCGGATTCGCTGCCGCAGAGAAGAGGCTGAAAGCACAATCCGGATGCCCGTGCAGCGCGCTTTTGCGCTGTATAGGCGAAGGCATGTGATGCATCTGCATGGGCGGCTCCCCCGGGGGACTCGCCTTTTTCTTTTTCAGCGGAAGAGAAGGCGTACCGTGAAAGGCTGTCCGGGAATGGCGGACAGATGAACGAATCGGAACCTGAATCCCTGGCGATGAACCCGCCGCGGACGCAGGAAAGCAAGCACAGCGGCGCAGAGGATTTGCGCGTGGCGGCCGACATGGTGCTGGAAGAGAGCAGTGTTGAAATCGCCAGGGCGCTCGCCAGGAGCTCCCTGGAAGGCCACCTCCAAAGCGTCAAATTCCTGTACGATTTGGCCGAGTATCACCAGAAGCTCGGTAAAGGCGAGATCGCCCGGCAAATCCGCAGCCTGGCAGGCGAATGGGCGGCAGAACCCGAGTGGCTCGCGGAAATGAGTGAGCAGAACGCGGAAACAGCAGGCGGAAGCCGCGAACCGGAATAGTTGGTACAAGATTCCGGCTGCGCGACAGGACAGCATCCAACAGAAACATGAGCTGACAGCAAGGCGGTGGTGGCTCTCTCTTTGCGCGGGCGAAAATTCCCGCGCGGGGAGCGAGCCAACGCCTCGTCGGCAAAGAAGCAAAGGAAAATACACGCATGAAGCTCACAAAAACAACGTGGATTCGCGCCGGCAGATGGATAGGGATGTCCCTGATCGGTTTGGCATGGGCGTGGGTAGCCTGCGCGCAGACAATCAGCACAACCTCAGTGCAGGGAACGGTGTATCTGGCCAATGGAGCGCCCGGCTCTGGAACGCTGCAGTTGAGTTGGCCTGCCTTCACCACGGCAAGCGGCAACGCCATAGCGGCCGGCCGCACCAGCACAACCATCGGCACGGATGGCTTCGTGAGCGTGAATCTGGTGCCCAACCTGGGCTCCTCGCCTGCCGGCCTGTTTTACACCGCCGTCTATAACATGAGCGACGGCAGCGCAAGCACGGAGTACTGGGTGGTGCCCGCGGCGGCGCAGGCAACCGTCGCGCAGGTGCGCGCGCAGGTGATGCCCGCGGCCCAGGCCGTGCAGGCCGTGACCAAGTCGTATGTGGACCAGGCAATTCAGACCGCGGCGACCTCTCTCTCCCCCTCGGGCGGAACATTGACCAGCCCGCTCTATCTCAGCGGCGACCCCACGCAATCCCTGCAGGCGGCGGACAAGCACTATGTAGACACGAGCTTCGCGCTGGCCCTGCCCTTGTCCGGCGGAACGCTGACGGGCCCCGGCTACGCTGCCTCAGACCCGCCGGGCGGCGCGCTTGCGCGCAATCAATTTGCCACGCAGCACTATGCTGACACCTCGCAACGCTACAACGTGAAAGATGCCGGCGTCGTGGGAGATGGCCGCGCCGGTACGGTAACCACCGCGACCGCTGGCGGCATCACCACCGTGACCTGCAATGCCTGCTCGTTCACATCGGCAGACGTGGGCAAGACCATCAACATTCCCGGCGCAGGAGTCGCCTATCTGCACGGCGGCACGCTCGGCGCCGCGACCGCCACCATCAACTCCAGCGGCGTCGTCACAGGAGTTACGTTTTCCGCCTACAGCGGTCTCCCTGCCAGCGCCACCATCCCGGTCACATTCTCCAGTGCAGGATCAGCCCCGGCTGTGACCGCCAGGGGCTACATCACAACGGATGGCAGCGGCGTGCCCACCATGCACATCTGGGTCGGCGGAATGGACTATACCGCCGCGCCCACAATCTCCGCTGGATGGGCGCAGGATGGCGCAAACCTGCTTCCCGGCGCGGGGCTCAAAACAACCATTGCTTCCGTGGTGGACTCGACGCATGTCACGCTCGCCGCAGCAGCCACAACAGATGTAACGACCGGCGTGAAGGCCTATTACGGCACGGACGACACAACAGCCCTGAACGCCGCCCTGCAGACGATTCTGTCCCAGCCCATCAACTGGACGAATGGAGGCCAGCAATTCTTTGTGCCGTGCGGAACCTATCTGATTTCGGCCCCGCTCACAGTGAACAACAGCAGCGCCATTCCCACCGGATTCAGAATCCTCGGCTCGGCGATGGGCTGCGCGAAGTTCGTCCAGTTGACAGACAACACGCCCATCCTCAACTTTACCCAGGGCGGCGCGTGGGGATTTCAGGTAAGCGATCTCAGCTTCGACTATGCGAATTACCAGTCGCCGAACTTCACCAATTCGGTCAGTGTCTATTTCAACGCCAGCGGGACCGGCAACAACTTCTTCACCTGGGACATGAGCCGCCTGATGTTCTTTGGCGGCTTTCGCGGCATCGGCATCGGCAATACGAACCAGTCCGTGTGGGGATACACCATTGATCGCGTCACGGGCGGCAGCGGCCTCAGCGGAGCCACCCTCTATCTCTCCAACGCAGGCGGAGACCCGCGCATCCAACTCAGGCACATCTACAGCACCCAGACCATCGGCGAGCCCGTTATTTCAACCGGCGTGGCGGGCAGCGTTACCGCATCGTCCATTGAGGCGGACAATGCCTATGGCACTGTCTTCAGCCTGCTGGGAAATCACCTGCAACTGAACGACGCGGAATGTGAGCTGTGCTCCCGAGCCGCGAATGGGCAGTTTCTCGTCGTCGCGTATGCCTCTGACGTGAACGTGCGCGGCTCAGACGATCACGCAATACCGCCGAACATTGGCTCTCCGATTTCGGTGATTGAATACCAAACCACTTCAGCCCCTACGCTTGTCGCGGGCTCAGTGGATATTCAGCAGTCCGTCGTCAAGGTTGATCCCTGCTACGGAATCTCCAGCGGATGCGCGCCGCCCGCGCATTACGCATACATCGGCCAGGACAACCAACTGACGGCGCAGACATTCAAGGGAAATTTTGTTTACGCTGCGCCGCCCGAGACGTTGTCGGGAAGCGGAATGTTGAGCGCCGGCAGTAATGCATTGCTGTTCGGTACTGTCACGCAGCAGAACCTTGCCACGTCCGACGGCATGTACGTGATTCCCAACGCCAGCTCGCCCTATTACGTTGATGCCTCCAGGGCTGTCTATCAGAAGCTCGTGCTGCCGGCGAATATCGGCAATTCCAATTTCTCGTTTCAGAATGGCTGGACAGGCGCAAAGGTTCGTGTGCGGCTGATACAGCCGCCGCAGGGCGCAGGCCCTTTCACCGTGAGCAGCCCGAACAATGTGCTGGGCCTCGTACCGCCTCCCTTGACCAATGGCGCAGGCAGCGGCACGGGCGCAACATGCACGGCGGCAATTGGAAGCGGCGGCGTGAGCAGCGTGTCCTGCTCGGGCGGAACCGGCTATCCGGCCAGTACGCCGATCTGGCTGCAATTCACGGGCGGCGCAACAACGCCGTACGCGCAGGCGGCGGCGTACATTACAACAAATGCAAGCGGCAACCTGACGGGCAATGCGTCGATGGTCTCCAGTGGCGCTGGATATACTTCCGCGCCTGCCGTTGGAGTCGGCCTGGCGTGGAGCGAGCAGACATTCACCTTCAACGAAAGCCTGCAAAAGTGGGTGGCGAACGGTCCGGCAAAACTGTTTGACGGCGTCACTCTGACAACGCAGCAGGCAGTGACGGCTACGGCTACGGCCATTCAGGATACGGGTACCTTATCCGCCTCCGCGCTGTCCACGGACGGCAGCGGCAACGTGAAGGCTGCAAGCACCACTGGAACGGGCAGCGTGGTGCTGGCAAATTCTCCGGCTCTGACCGGAACTCCCACTGCACCAACTGCCGCGCAGGGAACGAACACCACTCAAGTTGCTACGACAGCGTTTGTTCGGACAGCTTTGATGCCTGCTGTACTTATAGGCTCAGGCGATCTTGCTTGTGGTGCTGCTGGAGACTCTACGATTGCAGCGACGGGTACGGCGACTGGCGCAACGGTAAGCGGAACCGGCCCCTATACGGTGACATATACAGTACCTTCAACGACCGTGAATTACTTCAACTACTTTGTTGGCGCGTTCATTCAGGCTCAGGGCTTCAGTCCGAGCGGATTCAACATTGCCGGCACAAGTCCTGCCACCGTGACGGCGGTCACGTCGACCAGCATCACCGTCTCGATGGCTACAAATCCTGGCACGTTTGTGAGCGGCGGAACAATATCGCTGGCTTGTGCAAATCAGACAACGGATGCAGGAACGGGTGGAAGCCCGTTTATATTTTCCACAGCATACACAGTTCCCGCGAACTACTTTGCTGCGGCAGGGGCAAGTCTTAGCACTGAGTATCAACTTCAGTCATTTAATTTCACTTCGGGCACAAACCCCAACTTGGTTTTCTCGCAGAGACTGAATAACTATGGTTACGTCGCCCTGAATGGAGGGCCTATTCAGACAGCGAATTGGAGTGGTGGCACGCTGGGAATAGGCTTCCGAACCATTTCGATTAGTCCTTCCCATGTCATTGCATCGACACTTGGAATCTGGGGGATCGGAGCCAACCAGAACGGGCAAAACTACTCCACCGGCCCATTCGCTACTACAACAGCGGCGCAACCACTGACGCTAGTGGCACAATACACTAACGTCTCTGGAGTTGCCCTAGGAACTTACACGAGCGGCGGAACGATTACAGGTTCGGCTGGCCAGACCTGCACACTCAGCAGCTTCAACGGTGCAACAGGCACGACAGCCACAGTCGCACTCACGGGCACCAATGTCGTCGCGTCGGGAACGGCGCTCACGATGACCTATCGCGGGTATGGGGCAACAGCAGCACCCACCTCCGCGACACTCGGCAACGGAACTGCCACATGCTCTGGCGCCGCAACGATTACATCGACAATCGGGCCACAGCAGGGAATCGCTGTTCTGTTGCAGACGTTGAGGGTGGCTCCGTAAGGATCAGCGGAGCCAGGTTGATCGCAGCGATTGAGGACCATTGGGCGGCTTTGGCAGCCTCCCACTGGGCTTTTACGCTGACAGCGGGCGGAGGACAAGTGTCAGGTTCAAGCGGAGAAGGACTGCACGCGCAGCAGGACAGCGCATGGCCGTGGGCGCTTGACAGGGATGAGCTGGAGCGGTTCGGACTCATCCTCGACCAGCGCCCGGCAAGCCTGCGCGGGCGCACCGTGGCCATTGCGCTGGCTCGTGGACTGTTGCGTGTGCGCACGCGCGATGGCTCCACGCAGCCGCTCAAGGCGAATGCTGCGCAGCATGCCTTCGAGCTGCGGCGCGGCCGGCGCAACATCGTGCTGAAGGCGCGGCAGATGGGCCTGACCACATGGGCCGCCGCGCGCTTTTTTCTTAAAACAATCATGCAGCCGGGGACGCTGACCCTGGAGGTGGCGCACACGCAGGAGGCCGCAGAAGAGATCTTCAGGATTGTGCATCGCTTTCTGGACTGGCTGCCGGATACGCTGCGGGACGGGCCGCTGAAGACTTCGCGCGCCAATGTGCGACAGATTGCTTTTCCTGCGATGGATTCGCAATACATGGTCGTCTCTGCCGGCGAGCGCAACGCGGGCCGCGGACTGACGGTGCAGAATCTGCACTGCTCGGAGCTTGCGCGCTGGCCCGGCGATCCCGCCGAGACACTGGCAGGGCTGCGCGCGGCGCTTGCGCCCGGCGGCGAGCAGATTCTGGAATCGACGCCGGATGGCGTGGGCGGATGCTTTCACGAGGAGTGGCAGCAGGCAGCGAAGACAGGCACGGTGCGGCATTTCTTCCCCTGGTGGATGGAGCCGCGCTATCGCGCCGGCGCGGTGGACGCGGCAAGCCTGACCGGGGACGAGCGCGAGCTGATGGCGCGCGCGCATCTGGACCTGGAGCAGATCGGATTTCGGCGCCAGGTGCGCGCCAACTTTCGCGGACTGGCGCGCCAGGAGTACGCCGAAGACAGCGAGAGTTGCTTCAGGGCAAGCGGCGACTCGGTCTTCGAGCTTGAGGCAATTGAAGCGCGCATGGCGACGGCTCCGAACGCGGCCGGGCGGCGGCGCAATGGCGAGCTGGAGATATGGCTGCCGCCCGTAAAAGGCAAGGAGTACCTGGTCGCTGTGGACCCCGCCGGCGGCGGCAGCGAAGGAGACTACTCCGCCGCCGAGGTGCTGGAACTGGAGACAGGCCTGCAGTGCGCGGAGTTTGCCGGTCACGTGGGCGGGCTGGAATTGGCAAGGCTGGTGACGGCGCTGGCGCGCGAGTACAACGAGGCGTGGCTGGTGGTGGAGCGCAACAATCACGGCAGCGGCGTGCTGGCGCTGGCTCAGACTGCGTGCGGCTACAACCGCATATATCATCAGGGCGGCCAGCCGGGATGGCTGACG
>JAJXXG010000127.1 GCA_021781255.1 Acidobacteriota bacterium | reverse complement strand
CTTGCGCATTCCCGTGGTCGAAGCGCTTGCGCCCGCGCCTTGGACCTCCGCCGCGCGCCGCATGCTGCCCAGCGCCAGCCCGCAGTTCACGGCCACTGCCATGTGGGGCCCCGTGCTCGGCTGGTGTGTGCTCCAGTTGCTCGCCGAGTCCATTGACGCAGACAAGCCTGAGCGCGTCGCGCTGGATATCTTTGACCGTCTTCGCCTCCGCGAGCCCTTTGCCCAGGCATTCAGCGCCCTTGGATTTGAAGGCGAAGAGTGCTGGCGTGCAGCGGCCCGCATCAAAGTTCTGTTGCTGGCCGGTGCCGGCCCAGGAGAACCGGGCGAAGCGGTTCCAGAAGTCGCCCCGCAAACGCCTGAAGCGCCCGCTCTCGCAGCCGTGCCGCCAGACGCCACAATGGAACCCGCCGCTCCCGTGCAGCCTGTAGGCGCGGAAGCGGATTCCGGCGACGAAGTTGTCGGCCTGCTGCCAAGCCTCTGGCTTGACCCGGATGTGCGCTGGCTAACCGGCGTCCATGATGCCGAGGGACACACGTACCTCGTTCGCGAGTTCTACGAGGAACTCCTCTGGTGGCTCCATCTTCCAACTCTGCTGCGACTTGCGAGCCAGGTTTTGCCCACCCGCGCGGCGGTGGAGCAGATGAGCGGAACCGTCGAGGAAGCCCTGGCCACCGTGGCTCTGGCCGGTTACCGCGTCGATGCGCTCTTCAAAAAGGAGAGAAGTGAAACGCCGGAATCCTCGCCGGCGGAGCCGGTGACAGCACAGTCGGTCGAGGCAGAGCCTGCTCCAGGGGCCCTGGAATCGCCCTCCGCTTCAGATGCTCCACAAGACGGGGAAATCAAGCCCGGCCATTGAGCCGCCATTCTGTCCGATGCCTTCGTCCCAATCGTTTCGCCCGGAAAAATGCCCGGGTCAAGCAACCCCTGCCTCGTGACGCCCTTCACAACCTATGCGTGCGCGCGAGTAAAATGTACATCGCGCCGAAAATAGCGCAGAAGGAGGTGTCGTTTGAAGGGCATCTTTGTGGTGGGAGCCGGGCCCGCAGGCATGTTTGCGGCTCGGCAAATTGCGTTGGCCGGTTATGACGTTTTCTTATTTAACCGGGATATCAAGCCCGGCGGTCTTGCTGAATACGGTATTTATCCTCTCAAGGAAAAAATGAAGGGTGGCCTGCGCAAGCAGTTCTCCCAGGTCCTGGCCTTGCCAAACGTCCATTACTTCGGCAATGTTCTGGTGGGCAACTCCTACGAAATCACGCTCGAAGACCTTGAGTCCATGCGCCCGGCGGCAATCGTTTTTGCCTGCGGCGCGCAGGGTGCGCGCAAGCTCGGCCTGCCCGGAGCAGATGCGAAGGGCGTCTACGCGGCCAAAGACTTCGTGTACGACTACAACCTGCTGCCCCCGTACACCGGAATGGACTTCTCTACGGGCAGGCACATCGCCATCGTCGGCATGGGCAACGTCGCAATCGACATAGCGCGCTGGCTCCTCGTGGATGCACCCGGTCGAAAGACCGAGAGCGTGACAATCATTGCCCGTCGTGGACCGCTGGAAATCAAGTTTGACCAGAAGGAAATCGAGCACGTCGAGCAGAACATCGACCGCGACGCACTGGCCGCGGAACTGGAACGGGTGAAGGAGCCATGCGCCCGCTGCAATCAGGACGTCTCGCCGGAAAAGATCTACGAGGAGCACTTCCGCAAACTGAAGGCCCCAGGCTTTGTCTTTGCTCCTCCACAACTTTCATTCCGTTTTCTGTCATCGCCCACCGCAATTTTGCCGGATGCGAACGGCAGAATTGCCCGGCTGGAAGTGGCGGAGAATGATCTCGTCCTCAAGGCCGATGGCAGCACCTCGGCCGTGCAAACAGAAAGGCGTGTCACCCTCGACATCGACACGCTCATCTTTGCCATCGGTGACGCCCATGATCCCGGTATCGGCCTGCCCATGGGGCCGGACGGCTACGCCACTGAGCCCCACCCGGCGGACTCCCGCGATCCACACTATGAAGTGTGGGATGCGGAGACTGGGACCGTCATGCCGGGCCGCTATGTTACGGGCTGGGCAAGAAAGGCCAGCACAGGACTGGTCGGCATCGCCCGCCACGACGGCGAAGTGTGCGCGTCCAAAGCCATCGAATTCGTAAAAGCGGCGCCTGAGAGCGGAACACTGAGCGAGAGCGAAATTCTCAACCGCCTTCAGGCAAAGGGTCTCCGGCCGGTCACCAAGGCCGACCTCGCGCTGTTGGCGCGTGTCGAGCAGAGTGTGGCGCAGGCACGCCAACTCGAGTCGTTCAAGTATTCAGACAACGACGCCATGTTAGAAGCCATTGCCCAGGAGCGTGAACGCTCATCGCAGGCAGAGGCAGTGCAGCTCGCGTCGACGCACTGAACAATACGGCGTAACGCAGCGGCTGATTGCGATACGGATTGGCGCGAGCTTTCCGGGGACACCGGAGAGTTCGCGCCAGTCAATCCGCGTTGGAATTCAAACCCTGAAATGCGGCGGGCGCTCCGCGGCCACGCCGAATGCGCTCTCCAGCGCCAGGCCTGCCTCAGCCAAAGTGCCCTCGCCGAACAGGCGGCCGATAAGCGTCACGCCATGCGGCACGCGGCGCGGAGTGGAAAACTTCGGCAGCGGGTGCTTCGGGTCCGGCGCCCAGTCGCTGCGCGCTTCCGACACCTCAACAAATCCAGCGCGCAACGTCAGCGACGGATGCCCCGTATTGTTTGAAATCACAAGCATCTCGTCGCGCAGAGAAGGAACCAGCAGCAGATCCACATCGGCAAACACTCTCGCCATCTCCTGCGCAACCTTGCGCCGCATCCGGTCGGTTTGCACAAGGTCCACCGCGGACAGAAATCGTGACTGGCGAAAGACGTTGGGCCACGCGTCAGGCACCTGGGCCTTCAACTCGTCCACTTGGTGGCTCAGCGTCAGATCTTCAAACGCTGCCGCCGACTCGGCGAACAAGATCAGGTTGAGCGAGTCGTAAGGCCAGTCGGGAAGTGACACTTCAACGGCTTTCATGCCCAGTTTCTTCACGGTTTCCAGCGCTGCCCGGTCCACATCGGTCGCGGGGCTCTCCTTCATCCACTGCGGAAAATACCCCACCCGCAAACCGGCAACGCTGGCCGATGCGCTGAAGTCCAGCGTGCTCGGCACGCTGGCAAGGTCGCCCGCATCCGGCCCGGAGATAGCGTTGAGCACCAGCATGGCGTCCTCAACGCTGCGGGTCATGGGGCCAAGCTTATCCAGTGACCAGCACAGTGTCATCGCGCCTGTGCGCGGTACGCGGCCAAAGGTTGGCCGCAGGCCCGTCACGCCGCAGCGCATCGACGGGCTCACGATGCTGCCGCCCGTTTCGCTGCCGATGGCAAAGCCCACCAGTCCCGCCGCTGTCGCCGACCCTGGACCGGCGCTTGAGCCGGACGAGCCTTCCTCCAGCAGCCAGGGATTCATCGTCTGCCCGCCAAACCAGATGTCGTTCAGCGCCAGCGCGCCCATGCTCAGCTTGGCAACCAGCACGGCCCCGGCAGCATTCAGCCGTTCGACCACCGCGCTGTCTACCGCAGGCACACGATTACGAAACGGCTCCGCGCCATAGGTCGTGGTAATCCCCGCCGTATCCAGCAAATCCTTCGCGCCCCACGGAATCCCGTGCAGCGGACCGCGATACCGCCCCGCCGAAATTTCCTTGTCCGCCTGCCGCGCCTGCTCCAGCGCATGCTCGCGCGTCAGCGTAATCACGCAGTGCAATTCGGAGTTGAAGCGCTCAATCCGGCGAATGTAGATTTCCGTCAGCCGTTCCGAGGTCAATGCGCGGCTCTGAATCCACCGCGAAAGCTGCGTCACGGTGGCGAATGCAATGTCGTCCTCATTGGAGGGCAAAGGGGTGTGCCGGTCTGCGCTGCGCACAAACCTGTTGTCAGCAGCCTTGCCCGTAACGATGCCGGGCAATGTGGGATTCCATTGCGTGGCGGGCGCCAGGGTTGGCTCCAGGGCCAGCTTGCGCGGACCCACGCGCCGCTCATACAGCGGAGCCATCTGCATCCGCCAGTTCTGTGCGGCCTCGGCAAGATCGGTGTCGGTCATCTCCACCTGCACCAGCTTCTCCGCTTCCCTGAAGGTCGCCGGCGAAACCTCCGGCCCCACCGCCGGGGCAGTGCCAAAGGCCGTTGGAGTGCCCGGCGGCGGGCTCTGGGTTTGCGTGTCAGGCGTCTGAACGGCTTCGCCTGGAATGGCGGCTCCAAGCAGTCCCAGAGAACCAAGGGCGACAAACTCTCTGCGTGACGTAGGCATCTTCCCCTCAATAGAGTCTTGATTTGAACCCGATAGCGATGCAGGTTAGGGAAACTATACTATGCGTCCGGCGCGCAAGCGTTCCCGCAGAAATCCCGCGCCTGGGCAAACTCCGATTTGTCGCAACCGCCCTCGACCCGTAGAATCACCCTTGTGCGGTCAACAGGCCCGGGAGCTCGCGGCTCCTGACCGGTTCCGCGCCAGGTGCCGATGAGCGAACAAACGACAGCCAGTTCCCAGGAGGCGCAGGCCGTTTCGCCTGCGTGGAGCAGAATCGAGAGGGCGCGCCATCCCCAGCGGCCTTACCCCATGGACTTTATCGAACGAATCTTTACGGATTTCAGCGAGATTCACGGGGACCGCGCCTTTGGCGACGATGAAGCCGTCGCATGCGGAATGGCGCGTCTGGGCGACGATGAGGTGCTGGTGATTGGCAACCGAAAGGGTGGCAGCACCAGGGAGCGCGTGCGGCGCAACTTCGGCATGCCAAATCCCGAGGGCTACCGCAAGGCGCTGCGCTGCATGAAAATTGCCGAGAAGTTCAGCCGGCCCGTCATCAGTCTCATTGACCTGCCCGGGGCCTATCCCGGCCTCGGTGCGGAAGAGCGCGGCCAGGCCGAAGCCATCGCGCGCAACATCCTTGAGATGTCCCGCCTGCGCGTGCCCACCATTTCCGTCATCAGCGGCGAAGGCGGTTCAGGCGGCGCGCTGGCTTTGGCCGTCAGCGACCGTGTTCTGATTCTGGAGAACGCACTCTACTTCGTGATTACTCCGGAGTCCTGCGCTGCCATCATGTGGCGCGATGCCGCACAAAAGCAATTGGCCGCCGATGCCATGCGCATCTCCGCACCTGAGGTTGCCGCGCTCGGCTGCGTGGATGAAATCATCCGGGAGCCGGAGGGCGGCGCGCATACCGACCACGAAACCGGGGCGGGAATCCTTGGTACCGCGCTCAAGCATCACCTGGCCCAACTCAAGGCCATTCCCGTCGACGACCTCGTGGCCGCCAGGCAACAGAAGTTCCGCAAAATTGCGCAGTTCTATACGGAAGGTTAGCTCGGGTGGAGCATCGGCTCGTGACGAAGGTTGGCAGGGTTGGCGCGGTTTCTCGCTCGCAGTGGATGGATCGCCGTCTGCTGCGTCGCTCCGTGGCCGGGGGCTGCCGATGAGCACACCCCTGGTCTCTGGCAGCCGGTTGCGCTCCTATCTGGAGTTCCTGACCGCAATCCTCTACTTCTTCATGGTGCGCGCGTTTGCCCATCGCAGCGCGGATGCCTGGGCAAGCGAGGTCTGGTCGCCGCTCATCGCCCAGGCCATGATCGTGTTTCTGCTCGTCACGGGCTTTGCTCTCTTTGGATACATGCTCGATGGCCAGCAGAATCCCATGAGCGAGCAGGGCCTGCCCGCGCGTCCCGGCTGGAAAAAGGAAACTGGCCTCGGGCTTGCCATTGGCTGGGCAGCCACCGTGCTCTGTGTGCTACCGCTTACTGTCGTGGGCGGCATCGCCATCGTGCTCAGAACCGATCTCGCCTCCTGGGGATGGCTGATTGCCGACGCGGCCTATTTTGCTCTGGCGGCAATGGCTGAAGAGGTCGCCTTTCGCGGCTATGCGTTCCAGCGATTTGTCCGGAGCGTCGGCCCTGTTGCGGCGTCGCTCGGATTTGCCGCTCTCTACGCCATCGTGCAGGGACTCCGGCCAGGCGCAAGCACGGTCAGCGTCACCGTTGCCGCGGTCTTCAGCCTCGTGCTCTCCGTTGCCTATCTGCGCACAAGGGCCCTCTGGGTGAGCTGGGGCCTCAACTTCGGGTGGAAGGCGAGCCGGGCCCTTATCTTTGGCCTTGCCGTCAACGGTGTCAACAGTCACTCCTCGGTCGTCGAGGGCAATCCCATGGGTCCCTTCTGGATCACCGGCGGTGGCTACGGCATGGAAGGCAGCTGGGTGGCGCTCGTCGTCTTGTTCGCGGCCATCTTCGTCGTCTACCGCGCAACGCGCGACCTGGACTTCCGATTCAACACGCCTGTCATCGTCCCCGGAGGAATCCCCGTCGATCTGGATGCCGCCGCGCGCCGTCAGCATGAGGCCGCCATCGGAACGGCAGAAGCCGCCGCTCCCTCCCTCGTCCAGATACTTCCCGCCGCCACGCCGCCCGCATCTGCTGAAAACCCGGCCACTTCGACGGATCAGACCGACAATTTGCTCTGATTTTCCCCGCCCACGCGCCTTCTCCGCGGTGGTCTGCTCAAAACTAATTTGCACTTTCCCCTTGAACACATCTGCCGTTTGCGCAATCCTTGAATCATCCATGGGAGGGTCCCATGATGCGGCGATATACGTCTCCAGGGGCTTGCACCGCCAAAGCTCCGCCTCAGGACACACGTTGGATCAGGGTCTTGCTGTGCCTCGCGGGCCTCTGCTCGCTTGCTGCGCTTCTTTCCCCGCCCCAGGCCGCTGCCCAGGTCGTCACCATCGATAAAAACGGCAACGCCAGCACTTCCGGGCAGGCTGCGCCCATTGACCGCCGCTTCGCCCAGGTCCAGCCCACGAACGTCCCCTTGGATACGGCTCCGCTCGACGCCAAAACCCGCCTGGATCTCATACGGGCTCTGCAGGCCGAGCAGGGCTTTGCCATGCGCCCATTCCCAGGCGGCCACAAGGGCCTCACGCTGGAAGCCAATGGAAAGCTCAATCCCGCCGGCCAGGCTTACGTGGATTTGGTCGAGAACGTTGGAGTCAGCGCAAAGCCCGGAGACCGGTTGGTTGTCACCGATGTCAAAGTTGAACGGGCCAAAATCATTTTTGAGCTCAACGGCGGGCCGGATCTCAAGCACCGCTTTCTCCGCCACATCGAGCTGGGGCCGGGGCCCTACACTGCCCCCGTCATTCAGGACGATGGAACCCTGCCCACCGGCTCGCGCCTCACGCTCACCTTCAAGGACCGCGTGCCCATGCTGACCAATAAACAGGTCATGGCGCTGCTCGCTCCCCTCATCTCGTTTCAGGTGAAAACACCCATCCAGGCATTTACTGACACGCTGCCTCCCAAGCTCAAACAGGCCATTCTCAACCACCAGGTCATGGTTGGAATGAGCACCGACATGGTCCTCTTTGCAAAAGGTCAGCCGGAAAGAAAAGTCCGTGAGATGGACGGGCAGATGCCCTTCGAGGAGTGGATCTACGGCAGCGCCACCAGAAATGTGGAATTTGTCCGCATCAACGGCAATCGCGTAATCCGCGTCGAGATTGCAAAGGTCGGCGAGAAGCCCCAGATCTTCACCACGGATGAAGTGGAAGGCATGATGCGCACCGACGGTTCGCCTCTTGAGGCTGGCAATCCGCCCAATGTCCACACCGTCCAGTTGGGTGACGTCGAGCGTGACCCGAATACCCAGGCCCCGGCCGCTCCGCCCTCTCTGCGGGATCCGGGCGAAAAACTGCCGACCGACAGCACCAGAGTCGGAGTGATGCGGCCCGTGCAGTTCCCCAAAGAGAAGACCGACAAGGACAAGACCGATCCGCAGCCCGCCTCCGGCCAGACTGCTCCAACCACCGCGCCGCCCGCCAACGTGCAACCCCCGCCTGCCGACGCCTCGCAGCCGGCCCCGGCTGGCCCGCCCTCCTCCGGCAGCCCCCAGCCCCAGTAGACCCGAGCATGCCGGTTTGATGTAAACTGGAACCAGCGAGTCCAGCTTCCTCCCGGCAAAATCCTTGCAGCAAGAGGTGAGTGAATGACCGCGCCGTTGAAGCCGCGAGCAGGAATTCTGCGCGCGTGAGCAGAGACACCCCAACAAGGAGATACACCAGAACCCATGGCCAAAATTGCCAAAACAGGTGACCGCAAGAAGGTAATGGACACGACGAAGTCCACGGACTGTCCGAAGTGCAGCAAGCCGACGCGCATCGTCAAGCGCGTAAAGGACCGCGAGCGTGGCATCCCGGGCGGAGTCTATATCTCGTGCTCTGTGTGCGACTTCTACGAGAAACTTTAAGCGCAAGTTGAAGTTTAGGCGTGTGGAAAAGCCCGGCGCTCAGCCGGGCTTTTCTGCGTCTCTGCTTCAGTCCTGGAGCGCCCCTGCCATCTCGCGCAGAATGGCCTCGGCCGCTTCAGCCGGATGCGATGCCTGGGTAATGGGTCGGCCCACCACCAGGTAGCTGGCCCCCTGGCGCAGGGCCGCTGCCGGCGTAGCCACGCGCTTCTGGTCGCCAATCTCCGCACCTGCCGGACGAATGCCGGGAATCACCAGCACGCCCTCGGGCCCCGTGAGCCCTCGCAGAGCCTGTACCTCCTGAGGGGAGCATACGAAGCCGCGAATCCCGGCATCGATCCCCATCCTGGCCAGCAGCTCCACCTGCTCGCCGGGCGTGCGATCCAGCCCGGCGGCCTTCATCTGCGCCGCATCCATGCTGGTCAGCACGGTCACCGCCAGCAACTCCGGCGGATCGGCCAGATGCATCAGAGCCTCCCGCGCTGCGGCCAGCATGGCTGGCCCGCCCAGCGCATGCACGGTCATCATGCGCACGCCCAGCGCAGCCGCCGAGCGCGCCGCGCCCGCCACGGTGTTGGGAATGTCGTGAAGCTTCAAATCAAGGAACACTGAGTGGCCGCGCGCCACCAGCGGCTCCAGCACTGCGGGGCCCGCGGCGACAAACAGCTCCAGCCCCACCTTGAACCACTGGCACGTATTCTCAAGGCGGCTCATCAGCTCAAATGCGCTGCGCGCGTCCGGCGCATCGAGGGCGACAATCAGGCGTTTGCGGGCTTCCTCCACAGGGTCCGGCCCCGTGGGGCGGGCAGAGGAGAAACTCGGATTCAGCCGCTCTGGGATGGGCATTCCCAAATCCTACTGCATCGCCCGCAAGGCTGGCTCGCAACAGAGTGCAGCCGCGAAACGCAGGGAGAATGGGATACGGGCGGCCTTTTCGTTCAAGAAGATGCCGTCTTGCGTCATGCAGGCGGCTACTGGTGAAGACAAAACGTCTCTAGGCTTGCGCCACCTTGACCTCGACGTTGCTGCAGCCTCCCAGCCGGGCCTGGTCCTGAGGCGGCAGAAAGCGGCAAAGATACGCGATCGGATCGCCCGAGTCAGCCATCTGCCGCAGGTGATATTTCCACACATCCGGCTTTGTGGTGCGGCGTGTGAAGGGCTTGCGTGTCACCTGAACCACCTCGCCCTTGCCGTTGACCCTGGGGTAGGTGATCGAGGGAACTCTAAAGCTGATCGATGTGCCCGTACGCCAGAAGCATTGTGCAAAATCATGGGAAAACAGCAGGCCGTAGTGGCGTCCTTCGCTTGCAAGCAGGGCGATCGCTCGTTCCGTGCCTGGCCATTCGGGCTGAATATTAGCCTGAAACCAGTGCCGGAACTCGAATCCGTTAAACTGGGCTTGATTCAGCAGAAGTCTCAGCAACTCAATGCGGTTCATTGCACCATTCCTTTTCTGCGGTTCATCATCGGTCGGAGGTTGGTGTCCTTCAAAGTGCATGCAAGGGGGGAGGGCCTCAACATGCAAGAGCTTTCTATTCTTCATGAACGTCAAATGGGGTGAGTTTTCATTTCGCTGCCGGACGATTTTCCTGCGAACCCGGCCGACTGCCGGTTCAGCAGCGATCCGGCTCGTCTTTTGCACCGTATATGGTGCGCTTGGCGTGGTCATAGCCCCCGGGCAAGCAAAGGAGAGGGCATATTGATGAAAGCTGGCTTCCAGGCGCGCATTGTCGCATCGGCCATCATCCTGCTGGGCGCAGTCGCCGGCTGGGGAGCGGGAGTGCGAACCAACCCGCTCAACGAGGACCCGCTGGTGCGCGAAGCATACGATCACTTCTACAACCTGGACTATCCGGGCGCGGTCGAACGCTTCGAGCACGTCTATGCAATGCATCCGGGCGATCCACAGGCCACGGCGCTCCTCTTAGATCG